>JAUXJP010000006.1 GCA_030624695.1 Candidatus Dadabacteria bacterium
CATCTCGAAAGCAGGTTCCTCTAGGTCACTAAATACCGGCGGAAGTTCCTTGTTAATTAAAAATACTTCGTTTATACCTTCTGTCTCTAAATCAGAAATATCTTTTATCCGGCCTTCATTTATCTTGTCCCATTTTTCATATACTTCCTTTGTGGAGACTTCGAATTTAGGATAAATCACGACATAATTAAAAAGCGGAAAATTAGGAAGAGTTCTAACTATTTCTCCAATTCCTTCCACGTATGCAGTAATACACCTTATAAAAAATGCCACATCCGCACCAAGTGCCGGGGCTATTTCATAAAGGTCTTTTTCGTTCAGGGCTTTTAATGTTCTGTTGAGTGCTATAAGGACTGCTGCTGCATTAGAGCTGCCACCACCGAGGCCGCTTCCGACTGGAATTGATTTATCGAGAGTAATTTCGATTTTTTGGTCCTGTCCGCATTTTTCAAGATAAGCAGCAGCTGCTTTATGTGCCAGGTTTGTTTCATTTTCCGGGACCACTACACCTTTGGAAAATAGTTCAATTCCACTTCCTTCTGACACATCTACTGTCACATGGTCAAAAAGGTTTACAGGCTGCATGATTGATTTAATTTCATGATAGCCGTCGGCCCTTTTCCCGAGTATTTCAAAGGTAAGGTTTACTTTAGCGGGTGAGAGTAGTGTTATTGTATCCATTATTGAAGGTCAGAAAAGCTTATCTTTACTTTTAAACCCTTTATGTTTGCTACAACGCTTGCAAGGTAGTCCGTATCCTTATTAAAATTAAATGTAATTCTTACACCGAGATTTTTTTCCGGGTCAGGAGAAAGAATCTTATACCTGTACACATATGTAAGCTCTTCTTTTGTGGCCTTCCCTGAATAAGGATTGCCGAGAACGGCCCTGATCTCCTTGGTAGTAGGTATTTCTGTTTTACTGGCACCTTCGTAAGTAGAATTTGCCTGCTTATCACCCTTGTCTATTTCTGCCTGTCCAAGGGTTGATAGAAACTTTTCAAAAAGTGATTTGGAAAAATACTTGGTAAACCTTTCGGGCATTGTGAACACGGTGAGTTTATTTTTTTCAAAGGCCAGATCCAGTGGTATATCAAAATCACCTTCTTCGTTCTTTTTGCCCCTGTATCTTTTCTTTAGTTCATAAATCCAGTTGTCAGGGTTGCCGTCAACTTCCATTATTGTTGGCTCTGTGCCCATAAGCCAGACCATATCACTTTTTTTAAGTACTGGGTTCAAAAATACCAGTGAAAGCCCGTTTTCATCGGTAATTTCAAAGTTTTTGTTAAAATCAGCCATTTGATTTTTTAGTTTTAAAAACCTTAAATAAACGCAGCCCGTGACAGTTGAGAGGATTACCAGGGAAAGAAAAATAAATGCAAACTTTTTACAAATTGTCATAAGGATTACTTTATACTTTATTATTTGTATTTAAAGTAGAAAAATAATTACTATAATAAAACTATGTTTATAAGATTATTAGCGGTCTTTATCGTTATTCCTTTAATAGAACTCATCATACTGGTTAAGGTCGGATCATATATAGGACTCTGGCCAACAATCCTTATTGTGGTACTTACCGGCATAGTCGGGGCGGCCCTTGCCCGTTATCAGGGTTTTATTATTATTAATAAAATAAGGTCTGATGTCAGTTCCGGAAGGGTGCCTGCCAGGGAACTTATTGACGGCCTGCTTGTATTAATCGGCGGGATAGTACTTCTAACACCCGGGTTTATTACGGATATATGCGGTTTTTTCCTTCTTATACCTTTTACAAGGAATTTAATTAAGGGATTTGTAAGGTCTCATTTTGAAAGAATGGTTAACTACAAAACAACAATAACTATTGAATAAAAAAAACGGGAGTACCTCTAAATTGGTGCTTAGAAGCACTCCCGACCTCTTAAAGGAGGATGGAGGATGATATTTGAGCTGTTTGATATATAATTTAATCTATTTACATTAAAAGTCAAGGAAAAATTAATTTATTCACTTAATTTTTTAAATTGGCCAAAAAGCACTATTTATAGTGCTTTTTTTTCACCTCTGCAACTACATGTAGTAACACATATAGGTAAAATCAGGACCTTAAAAAGTAAAAAATTTCAGTTTTTTGGATTTTACTTAAGTTTCTTAATTAAGTCTTAAAAGGTTCGTAATTAATATTGTGTATTATTGGCATGGAAAACTGTATGGATTTCGACAACTTCTGGTCATATTCAGCGATCCAATCCGGCGGGGCATAATTGTAAAAGTCGCTAAGGGTCATCCAGCTGCCGCTGTCAAAAACTTTACCTTCACTGACTTTTACCAGGAATGGGGTCATATCGCCACCGTCCATAGCATTTAAAACTTCGCATTCCATATAGGAATGGACACCGTCAATTACAGGACAGCCATTACTGCCGGGCTTAAAGGAAATGTTGTCAAATTTATCCCTTTCACGGCCTGTATAGAAACCAAAATTTTTTACAAGATCAAACTGGTCATTTTTAAGCAGGTGAATATTGAGTTTTTTACTGTTGTATATAAAACTGTGTGTATAGTTGCCTTTCCAAATACCAACAATCAGCCTGGGCACGGAACCGACAATGGACGAAGTAACTACAGTGACTGCTACCTGCCCGTTTATCTTTCCTTCCAATTCACTTGTAATTACAACAACAGGTGAATATGACCAGAAAATGCCTGCAATAGCCGATCCTTCAGCGGAGCTCATAGTAAATGTAATTATAAGAAAATTTTCAGTTAATGCCAATCTTTAAATTAGTTAAATTTAATCATTTATATATTGTAAATGCATAAATTCTTTGTAAACTATACTGTTATTCCATAAATTGTTAGGTTAAGGAGAACTACTATGATCAAAGGAAAAGGAATACTATTTTTTGTTATGATTCTTGTTTTAGGAATGTATGTTGTAAGCTGTGCTCCGAAAGCTGATAAAGAATTAACAGATGCTGAAGACGCATTGCTTTCGGCGCAGGAAGCAGGTGCAGAGAATACTCCACAGTACCAGGAAGCAGAAGAATTAATTGCCAGGGCCAAAGAACTTATGGCTGCCGGAAAGCAGAATGAAGCAAGAAGCCTGCTTGAAGAAGCAAGGTTTAAAGCAATTGAAGCAAAAGGCCAGGCAATAAGCGGTCAGTATATGGCAAGCATGTCTGATACCGAATTGCAGGTGCAGTCGGATTATCTTGCAACGCAAAAACCTCGTTTACATACAGCCACAGGAAAACCTCGTTTACATACAGCCACAGGGCTTCAGGATGTTTTTTTTGATTATGACAGTTCAAATGTAAGGTCGGATACAAGGGGTACACTTGACTCAAACGCCAGATATATTATAAATAATGCTCGGTCAATGAAGCTTGTAGCCGTTGAAGGTTACTGTGATATCAGGGGTACAGAAGAGTATAATCTTGCTCTCGGCCAGAGAAGGGCAGAATCCGCAAAATCCTATCTAGTAGGAGTCGGGGTATCACCTGCTATTATCCAGGCAGTAAGTAAGGGAGAGACAGAGCAGTGGGCACCGGGTGCGACAGAGTATGCATATCAGCAAAACAGAAGAGCACACTTTGTAACGGTTGGTAGATAAGGTTTATATAAATTAAAATATGAAAGCAATATATTTAATAGCAGTGGTTATAGTCCTGCCCCTGTATCTTGCGAGTTGTGTTGCAACACAGGATGATGTAGGCGGCCTTTATGCAAGGCAAAACAGGCTTGAGGCTAAAGTAGACAAATTGTCAAAAGAGGTAAACGCGGTAGCGGGTAAGGGATACAGTTCAAATAGCGACAACCGTGAGGTAAGCAATCAGGTGTTTCAGCTTGAATCAAAGGTTTTTGATCTTGAACAGCAGATTACCAAGATGGAATACCAGATTCAACTACTGGAAGAAAATCTTACCAGTGTAGAGGTAAGCACATTAAAGTATAGACCTGTGCCGACTCAGCAAAGGCCGAGACCTAGCCAGGTTGAAGCTGAATCTGTAACTATTTTAGAGCCAGAAATTAAAGAGCCGACACTTTTTGATATTGGTTATAAAAACTTTAATAATGGGAATTATGCGCAGTCAAGGCAGAATTTTAGGGCATTTTTACGTGAGGACCCAAAAGCAAAACAGGCACCGGATGCAACTTTCTGGATTGCTGATTCATACTATAAAGAAGGATTATATGAAGAATCAATACTGGAATACCAAAGGTTAATTGATGTATATCCGCGTGACCCCAGGGTGCCTTTAGCTTATTTAAAACAAGGCATGGGGCTTATGAAGCTTAATAAAGATGAGGAAGCAAAACTGTTCTTTCAGACTTTGATAGATAAATATCCTGGTTCGCCTGAATCGGACGAAGCAGAAAAAAAAATATCAAGGCTTGAACAAAATAGTTAAAAGTATTACAATATAGGATATAATATAAAAATTATAGAATACTCTTAAAGGAGGTATAGAAGAATGAGTGGGCAGTCAAAAAGGTTTTTAGGATTAGTCCTAGTATTATTTAGTGTTGTTTACTTAGCAAGTTGTGCAGTTCCACCGCCAACACAAGAGTTGGCAGATGCGGAAACTGCAGTACAGGAAGCTAGAGATATGGGAGCTGCAGAATGTGCTCCTGAAGAATTAGCTGCTGCCGAAGCAGCTTTAGCAAAAGGTAGAGCATGGGCTTCAGAATTCTGTAGTGAATTAGAAGCAAGAAGAATGCTTATTGATGCAAGAGCAAAAGCTGAGGAAGCTAAGGTTAAATGTGCAACTGTAGAAGAAATATTTGCTGAGCTTGAGCTTAGAGATATTTTCTTTGACTTTGACAGATACAACGTCAGACCAGATGCTGCTGCAGTGCTTCAGGAAAATGCTGCAGTATTAGCAGAGAATCCGGATGTACACGTGGTAATTGAAGGATATGCAGATGTCAGAGGTGATGCTGCATACAACCTAAGATTAGGCCAGAACAGAGCTGATTCAACAAGAGCATTTCTTGTAAACATGGGTGTAGATTCTGGACGTATTGCCACTACAAGTGGTGGTGCAACTCAGCAGTTTGCTGCCGGTTCTACTGAAGATGCTTACCAGTTAAACAGAAGGGCACATTTTGTACCTACTGTAGGTATGTCTTCCATTGGTGCAAGAATTACAATAGTAAGAAAATAGTTTTAATTTAGAAACTATATTAAGTTTTAACAAAAGGGGAAAAGTAATAATGCTTTTCCCTTTTTTATTTGCTAAATTTATATTCCAATATGTCCTATAAAACCAATAAATCCGAAGCACTTTTTACAGAAGCAAGAAAGTATATGGTCGGCGGTGTTAACAGTCCCGTAAGGTCATTTAGCGCCGTTGAGGGCAGTCCAGTATTTATTTCAAAAGCAAAAGGTTCAAAGCTTATTGATGCGGATGGCAACAAGTACATTGATTATATAGGTTCCTGGGGGCCGC
Source organism: Candidatus Dadabacteria bacterium (assembly GCA_030624695.1). Taxonomy (GTDB): domain Bacteria; phylum Desulfobacterota_D; class UBA1144; order Nemesobacterales; family JAJCZQ01; genus JAJCZQ01. The sequence goes on from JAUXJP010000006.1 coordinate 5,438, forward strand.
TAATACTTGGCCACACAGATAAGGATGTGGTAAAAGCAGTGAAAAAAGCATCCTCATCCGGTACGAGTTTTGGGGCGCCATGTAAAGATGAAATTACTTTGGCCAAAATGGTTGTAAGCTGCCTTCCCTCGATTGATAAAATACGGATGACCAATTCAGGCACAGAAGCCACAATGAGCGCCATTCGTGTAGCAAGGGCATATACAGGGCGGGATTATATAATCAAATTTGAAGGTTGTTACCATGGGCATGCAGATTACCTTCTTGTGAAAGCTGGTTCAGGAGCAACTACCTTTGGTAATCCAAGCAGTCCGGGAGTGCCAGCTTCGTTTACATCTAAAACTCTTGTAGCAAAATACAACGATCTTGATTCTGTTGAAAAGCTGTATAAAAAATACGGTGAAAAAATAGCTGGAATAATTCTAGAGCCAGTTGCTGGGAATATGGGTGTAGTTTTACCCGGAAAAGGTTTTTTAAGGGGTCTCAGGGCCATTACAAGGAAATATGGATCGCTTCTTATCTTTGATGAGGTAATGACTGGTTTCAGGCTCGGGCTTGGCGGAGCACAAGGTCTTTTCAGGGTCAGGCCGGATATAACATGTCTTGGAAAAATAATTGGAGGGGGATTGCCTGTGGGAGCTTACGGAGCAAGTAGTAAAATTATGAGTATTGTTTCCCCGGAGGGCCCGATGTACCAGGCAGGGACTCTTTCAGGAAACCCAATTGCGATGGCAGCGGGAATAGCAAATATAAAGAAAATAATGAAGAAAGGTTTTTATGATAAATTAGGTAATCGGACTGATAAAATGGTTATTGAAATTAACAGGCTGATTTCAAAGTACGGGCTTGATGCAAACGTGACTTCCATAGGATCAATGTTTACTATTTTCTTTAATAAGGAAAAAGTAACGGATTACCAGACAGCATTAAAATCTGACACTGACAAATTTTCCAGATTTTTTTCAATATTAATGAAAAACGGGGTAATCTTTCCACCTTCACAGTTCGAATCTGTTTTTGTTTCATCTTCGCATACAAACAGAGATATTGAGAAAACCCTGGATGTGATTGATAAGGGATTTAAAACTTTATAAAAAAATGCCAAAAAAAAAACAAAAGTGGATGTATTTTCTAGTTGTTGGCAGCAACTTCGGTTTTTCTGTTGCAGCTGGTCTGCTTTTGGGTAGTTACCTGGACACAAGGTTCGGAAATAAAATACCATATTTTACAATAGTGGGATTATTGGTTGGAGTATTTTCAGGGATAGTACTGCTTATAAAGTTATTGAAAATAAAGAATGGAAAAAAATAATATCTCCAAATTTAAAATTTTTGGCGGTACCGAAAAAGTTGCATTAATTGTTGTTGCGTTACTTTTTGCCGGGAACTATCTTATTAATCAAAAGGAAATAGCTGTAGGTGTAGCTGCCGGGGGGCTGCTGTTTTTAATTGATTTTGTGATAATAAAATTTCTTGTAAATTCAATCCTGACAAAGAGATTCACCACTCAATTGACCCTATTTTTATTCGCTATAAAACTGCTGGTTTTGCTCGGAATATTGATGACATTATTAATATTTGCAAAATTGAATATTTATGGTTTTATTATAGCCCTAACTGGGATAGTAATTGTAATTATAGGTAGAGGATTAAAAGGAAATAACGATGGAACATTTTAGTTGGTTTACATTATTAAATTTAATAGAACATGACCATATGCTGGGAGCAGTGCTGGTATTGCTGATGCTTACAGCAATCGGATTTGTACTTCGTAGTAAGCTTTCTGCTGAATCTGCTGTCATTCCCGATTCAAATATTTCATTTAGTAATTTTTTTCAGATTATCGGACTAGATTTCCTTTTTGATATTTTTGAAAACATTTTCGGATCAAAGGAAAAGGCTAAAAAATATTTCCCCCTTCTTGCCGGGTCTTTCTTTTTCATTCTTTTTTTAAATCTGCTTGGTGTTGTTCCGGGATTCCTTCCACCCACCGGAACTTTAAATACTACACTTGCATTTGGAATATTAATTTTTGTGCTTTATAACTACTATGGTTTTAAAGAGCATGGAATAAGTTATTTAAAACAATTTGCCGGCCCTGTATTATTTCTTGCGCCGCTTATGATTATTATAGAAATAATCAGTCATCTTGTAAGGCCTATATCGCTTTCCCTCAGGTTGTTTATGAATGTCACGGGGGATCATATGGTTCTTGGGGTGTTTACAAATTTAACACATTTGATAGTACCGGCAATTTTTGTGGGATTAGGGATTTTTGTCTCATTTTTACAGGCATTTATATTTACCGTGCTTTCAGCTATATATATTGCACTTGCTGAGGCACATACACATTAAAATATAACAATAACATTACCTATTTAAGGAGGAATCAATAATGAAGTTTTTTTCACTATTGGCATTAGTAGTTGCAGCGACAATCGGAGCATTTGTTCCAGATGCATTTGCAGCTGGTGAAGGTACAGGAGATCTAGCTAAGCTTGGAATTGGGCTTGGGGCTGGAATTGGTATAGGAATAGCGGCTGGATTTGCCGGTATGGGTCAAGGACGTGCTACTGCCGCAGCCCTATCGGGTATAGCTAGAAATCCCGGCGCTGCTTCAACAATTCAAACACCGATGATTATTGGTCTTGCCCTAATTGAGTCTCTTGTAATTTATGCTCTTTTAATTGCATTTTTGCTCTATGGAAAAATCTAACTAAGTCAGGAGGGAGTGTAAAACTTCCTCCTTTTAGTTATATTTCTTTTATGCGTAGACAATTACATATAAATCTGCTTATATTATTGACTTTTACAGTCTTGTTTAGCGGATGTATAGCAAAAGACCTTGTTGGGAATGATGACCAAGACAACCCACTTTATTCAGTCAACAAGTTTTATAAATTTCTTCAATGGAAGTATTATGAGAAAGCAGCAACCCTCGTGTATCCCACGGATATTCCAAAGTTTGACGAAGTTGCTTTCAGGGTAAAAGATGATTTAAATATAACGAGTTATGAATTAAAAGAGCTTGTTATTTTGGACCCCGAAGATGAAGAAATGCCTACAACTGTTAGGGTAGTTGTTACCTATTATAAGTTTCCTTCAGTAGCAGTGAAAACCGCTGTAATTACAGATACCTGGATAAAACCGGGTAAAACCTGGCTTATCAAGTCTGATTTTAATTCTGAAATATTTAATGACTGAAGTTTTTACTTATAAATTCCAGTGCATCTTCTTTGTTTGAAATATCTCCTTCCAGCTGTTGTTCTTCTATCTTATCAAGAATTGTTTTAAATAACGGGCCGGGTTTAAAGCCAAGTCCAATTAGGTCGATTCCTGAAACAAGAGGAGGCGGTTTTATCTCATCATCTTCCAGATTCTCAAGCCTGTCCTTTAGATACTCATAAATTTCTGTAATCCCGTGGCTTGCCTGGCAATCCGCAAGGTGCATTTCAAGATGCTCCTCAATGTATGGGGTAGCAAGAAACCTCTTAAGTGTACTCTGCCGCATGTTCCTTACATCCTTAAATTTCAGGTGTTCCCTTATAAGTGATACAATCCTTTCTATCTGTTTCTTGGAAAATTTTAAATTTCGGCATATTCCCTTTGCCATCCCAGCTCCTACCCTGTCATGGCCATTGAAACGGATCCTGTCCGAGACCTCAAAAGTAGGCGGCTTGCCAACATCATGTAGAAGGGCGCCCATTGCAAGCTCTAAAGAATATTTTCCGCGTGTATTCTTATAAAGTTTGTCAAGTACCAGGCAGGTATGAATAAACACATCTCCTTCGGGATGAAACTGCGGTGGCTGCTCTATACCAATCATCGTATGTATATCGGGGAGTATCTCTTTAAGCAGTCCAGTCTCGTTAAGCAGTTTAAGTCCATTACCGGGATTGTTCTGGGTAATAATTTTTACTATCTCGTCCCTTATTCTTTCATTACTTACGCTACCGATTAACGAACAGTTATCACTAATGGAATTAAAGGTATCACCATCCATTTTAAACCCAAATCTTGATGTAAACCTTACCGCCCTTATCATTCTCAGCTTATCTTCGTTAAATCTCTCAACTGCATTTCCTATGGTCCTGATTAGCCCTTTTTTAAGGTCTTCCTCACCGTTAACATGGTCATGAAGCTCTTCGGCTATCGGGTCATAGAGCATACCGTTTATAGTAAAGTCTCTTCTTACTACGTCTTCAATTTCGCTAACGGTATAATTTACATTTCCGGGGTGCCTGCCGTCTGTGTAATCACGCTCCTGCCTGAACGTGGCAACTTCAAACTGCATTTCATCAATGAGTACCAGAATTACACCGAAGCTTTCCCCTATTGGCACATTTCTTTTGAATAGTTTCCGTACCTCCCCGGGAAGGGCGCTTGTAGTAATGTCGTATTCCCCGGGTTTAATACCAAGCAGTGCATCCCTTACACATCCTCCTACAAGAAAGGCTTTATGGCCATTGTCATGGAGGATTTTTATTATTGACCTTGCAGCGTTATAATTGCTGCCTTCAAATTTATCAAATTTTCTGTTCATTTTGATCTATTAAAACATTAAAGTTGTAGTATATTAAATGATTCTGAAAAAATTTATAACCTACAATCTGGAGTAATTATGCCTGAAACAAGGTTTTATGACCTATTTGAAAACAAAATAAAAGAAAATAAATCCAAACTGTTGTTTCAAAAAAGGGACGGATGGAGCTGGAAACAGATTACCTGGCTTGATTTTCAGACAGAAGTAAGAAGTATATCCTCTTTTCTTATGGATTTTGGTTTTGAGAAAGGGGACAGGGTCTTGATTATATCTTCAAACAGCCTTGAATGCCTTAACGTAGAGCTCTCAGTTTACCTGATGGGAGGATGTACCATACCTCTCTCAAATGATTTTGATATAAATAACCTTGAATATATTTTAAAGAAAGAAAAGGTTAAATATGTATTCATAGAGAATGAGGAAGTACTGGCAAAAACAGATAAAAAACTGGAATCTAAAAGAAGTATTAGAAAGATTTTTGTTCTTTCAGACTACAAATCCAAAATTGAAGACAAGGTTGTCAATTACAAGAGCCTTGTAAAGTTTGGTTTCTTAAAGGCAAAAAAATTAAAAGATGAACTCAAAGAGTTTACCGAAAGTGTTGAACCAGATATGCCGGCTATAAGTTTTTATGATTTTAAAGGGGAAGAACCCAAGAATAAAATCCTTACTCAGGAAGTGTTCCTTGAGCTATTACAGCATGCCTATAAGAAGATTAGATTCGTTACTTCTGATGACCAGTTATATTCGTACCTTACTTCTTCAAATTCATTTTCAAAACTTGCAAATTTTTTCACTATATTAATTGGCAGTATTGCTGCAATAGCTGAAAATAAGAAAGACTTTTTTAGAGATGTGCTTGAAGTAATGCCTACTGTGATGTTCCTTACCAAGGAAGGAATGGAAAGGTCTGTGGAGCACCTATCAAGGACTAGTGGCTCACATGCGTTAAAGAAATCGTTCGGCGGAAGGCTTAAATATGTAATTACTGATTCAGAGCCTGCCCATAATGTAAAAAATGCTTTTATTGGATCGGGTATTTCTGTGATAGAACTGCCGGAACTTGCTGTACTGAGTTCCTAAATGTCTGTTTTGTCGACAGTGCATTTTGCCCTGCCTGTTTCAAACCTTACCTGGATAATATTCCCCTTTTTTAGTTTATCAGCGCTCTTGACTACTTTCTTGCCGGTCTTGTCATATACGATACTGTACCCCCTGCTAAGTACTTTAAGCGGGCTAAGGCTGTCAAGTTTTCCTGCCAAGATTGAAAGCTCTGAAGAGCCTTTCTCAAGTGTGGAACGTAGCGACCAAACTATCCTATCCTGAAGCCGGTCAAGTTCGCTCTGAAGCAGGGCAAACCTGTTTATAAGTGAGTTGTTAACCCTTTGGCCAAAGTTGTTTAACTGTGATATAAGTTCATCCTTTTCCCTTACTGCTATTTCTGCTGCCATTGACGGGGTTGATGCCCTAACATCGGCCACAAGATCGGCAATGGTAACATCAATTTCATGACCTACGGCAGAAATTAACGGTACAGGCGACTCACTAATTTTTCTCGCGAGTAATTCTTCATTAAATACCCAAAGATCCTCTACCGAGCCTCCCCCGCGGGCAAGTATTATTAAATCAAGATCATCAATACGGTACAGGAGATCAAGTGCCTGTACGATTTCCCCTGGTGCTTCATCTCCCTGGACTCTGGTGGGTGAAATTATGATTTCTGTGTTTTCAAACCTCCTCCCTATCACTTTTATAATGTCTTTTATTGCAGCCCCTGTGGGAGAAGTTGCGATACCGATTTTTCCCGCAAGAAAAGGGAGGGGCCGTTTTTTTTCTATTGCAAAAAGCCCCTCGGCCTGCAGCTTTTCTTTTAACTGTTCAAGTGCGACGGACTGTGCACCTTTGCCCTTGGGTTCTATATAACGTATGTTTAACTGGTACGTGCCCTGCTTTTCGTAAACATTTACCTGGCCGCAGCATACTACTTCTTTACCATCCTCAGGAACAAACTTAATGTGCTGATTTGCCCACTTGAAGCAGACGGCAGATACCTGGCTGTTTTCGTCCTTGATTGTAAAATACCAGTGGCCGCTTGAGTAGTTGCCCCTGAAGTTGGAGACTTCTCCCTCGAGCCATATATAGTCCTTTCCAAGCTCGTTTTCGATAATACTCTTTATTTTAGAGTTGAGCTGGCTTACTTTGTAGATGTTTCCGCTAATCAGGTCCCTGAAGGAAGGAAAGTTTTCCATATAATTAGTCTTCAAAAAGATGCGGTGCCGAATTTCTCAGTTCGTCAAGAAGAGACGGGTCAAGCTTGGTATTTTTTATTGATTTTACCCTAAGAAGCTGTTCGACTCTTAGCTTGCGTGCATTGGAAAAATTGGCCCCGTCAAGATTTGCCTTGTCCAGGTTAGCAAGTTTGAGATTGGTATTTTTGAGATTGGCATTGGTCAGATTTGCATTTATTAGATGTGCTCCTTCGAGGTTTGCATCTTCAAGGTTGGCATTTTCAAGATCAGAGTTTTGAAGATTTGTGCCGTAAAGTGATGCACCAGAAAAATTAGCATCTTTAAGCCTTGAGTCCTTTAAGAATGCGAGTTTGAGATTAGCATTTTCAAGATTAACTTTCTCGAGTTCCGATCCGTTTAGGCTTGCCCAGCCAAGATCGGGGTTAACCTCCTTCTCAGTTTCTCTCCAGCTGTTCCAGCTTTCAAGGCCTTCCTTAATTTTTTTTACGTGGTCTGAATTTGCCATATTATTAAACCTATTTTATAAATTTTAGTGCAGAAAGAAGGATATAAGCTGCAATTAAAAGATAAATTATACTCCTTAAAAAGATCTTTATTCTGCCGGGCTTTAGTTTTCCTATCTTTTCCCCGCAGTTAATACAGGTATTTGTTTTTACCGTAATTTCATATCCACATTCTTCGCATTTGGTAAGGTTCATTTTAATCCTGTTAAAATTTAATCACTCTATTTTATTCTTTCCAGACCCGGTTTTACAAGGTTTGGATGAAAACCGGATATTTTATCTGAAAGTATTGTTGTAACGTTTTTTATGTCCCACTGTGCCCCTTCTGACATCCTGAGGTTTATAAGGTGATATAACTCCCAGAGGTCAAATTTACCGATAAGCCTCCTGTTGTGTGCATTGGTCACAATATAACTAGCGGGTACTTCAAGACCGTGGCTGACAAGTTTCTTATAATAATCTTCACTCAATTTTATAGCATCTGACAATAGTCCTTCTGTACCTGAAGCTGATACATTTGGTGGTACAGTTACCCCGTTTGCTATCGATGGCTCCTTGTAGATCCAGTCGACTTTCCTGTGCCTCAGTAATTGGTGCCAGCATGCTTCGCTGATTACAAACTCCGCCTCGTATTTTACAAGTTTAAATACGTTTAATGGGTTGTCATATTTCCGTATATTATCAACCGTATTCTTAAAAAGCGGTAAAAGTTCAGCGGCCGGTTTTTCTTTAATCTGATCTGTTATTTCTTTATACGAGAGGTCAGAGTGTTCAAACAGAATTGCAGAGATAATATCCCTTAGAGCCTGGTCTTCACTTACTTCCTGCCCTTTAATAATGTTTACTTCGCAACCCTCAATATCTTTTCTTTTATTTTCTGAATATTTATTCCCAAGTCCTTCATTGGATTTTCTCGTGCTTACGATGTAGTCATTTTCATTAGCGTATTTTATAAGGGTAGGTACTGAGAATTTTACTTCTTCCTTTATCTCTCCAGACCTGTCCCTAACCTCTTTATACCTGCTCGAAAGCAGAATTGAGAGGCTGTCTTCAATTGCCCTTGCATTGCCTGTCATGCCAAGATTGGTAGTTGTGGCAAGATTTAAGGCATATCTCGCATCTTCAAATGCTGCTTTTTCAAGTGCCCTGTAATGAATACGCTCTTCCATGCCATCTGGGGTTGGAACAGATTCCTTTAAAAATTCATAAAGTTTCTCATTCAACTGTGAATATATATCGTATTGTTTATTACAAATATCCTGAAACTCTGATTTTAATTCTCTATGGCTAATTAACTCAGCAGGTGTGTAAAAATCTCCCTTTACCGGCTTCTGGTACCTCTGGGAGTACTCGGTAAAAGAAAGGTATTCGTTCGAAAGTTCAAGTAAGGATGAGAACAGACGTGAGACATTTTCTATTCCGATATGTACGGCGGCATGTTCCGCTACGGAAGCGTGTCCGTAGTTAAGGACCCATTTTTCATGAAATTTGCTTGCCCTTTCCTGGCCAAGCTGTTCTTCGTCTATTACAACACCAATATTGTCACGGAAACTTTTTGGGCTCCTGCTCACATAGGCAAAAATTACCGCTATTACTTCCTCCGGAATATTGCTGACCGTGTAGATATCCCTATCGGTATTTGAGACATATTTTTTTAAATCGTTTAATAACAATTCTTCGGTATCGGACATATTAACCCCTGGTTCTAGTTTCGTTAGAAGTGCATTTTAAACAAGGTTTTCCTATCATTATAAATGATATAAAGGAACAAAAAAATATCAGTTTAAGAAATGGGAGTAAGTTTTTTCAGCTGCTCTGAAATATAAGGCATTACCTGGTTTGCCTTACCGTAAAGAACAGCGTTAACATAATCATCAGCGGGGCTTTCGCCTTCACTTATGATTACTACCTTTTCTTCCCTGTTCATGACCTGGAAGGGGAAGGACGCTATGGGTTCATTTTCAAGATTGGCCCCGACTGTTACCAGGAGGTCGCAGTGCTGTAGCATCATCCAGGACTCCCTGATTTCCCAATGGGGAAGCGGCTGGTCAGGAAAAGATATGGGAGGTTTCATCTTGTCACTGCTGCACACAGTGCAAGCAGGTATTTTTTTACCCTTTTCGAGCTGCGCAAGGGTCTCTGTCATCGTGTGGTCCTTGCCGCAATCGGGACAGGTAACCCAGTGAATAGAGGCGAAAAGCTCGAGTACGTTTTCATTGCCCGCTTTTTGGTGAAGCCCGTCTACATTCTGAGTCATAATACATGTTACGTTTGAAAGGAGGCTGATTTCATAAATTGCTTCGTGGCAGGGAGTGGGTGTGGCAGTTTCAATTCCGGGATAAAATCTCTTTATCTTCTCCCAGTAATCTTCTCTAATTTCAATACTGTTTTTAAACTGCCTTACATCCGGGTTAAAACTCGGATCAGAAGCATCAGGTATCCCGGACTCAAAAATAATCTCGGGGCCTGTAAGAAAAACTATTTCCCTTGATGCATCTAACCATTCGACTATTGATGTTAAAGCATCTTTTTCTTTTTCCATGTAAATTTGATTATACTGTCAGAAATTTTACTTATCAATATATACGGGTGCGGGTTAAAATAAGTCTCACGGAGTTAATTGTTAATTATGAAATACAGGATTAAAGATATTACAGAGTTCAGCGATACAACACTGTCAATCTCCTGGGAAGATGGGCACGAGAGCCTCTACCTTTACAAAGATTTAAGAAGTGCCTGCCCATGTGCCAGGTGCACGGGGCACGGGGAAAAACCCCGGTTTAAGAAAATAATACCACTAAGCACAGGGGGACAGCAGGTAAAACCTGATAGTATAGAGTATGTCGGAAATTATGCTGTCAAGTTCTTCTGGAACGACAAGCACGATACCGGTATTTATACTCTTGACTATCTCAGGGAAAACTGCACCTGTGAGTACTGTACCGTCAATTCCTGATTACTGGATC
>JAUXJP010000240.1 GCA_030624695.1 Candidatus Dadabacteria bacterium
GGGCTGGCTTGATAGTTATTACTCTTTTTCCTTTGGTAATTATTATGATCCGGAGAACATGGGTTTTTCCAAACTTCGTGTAATAAATGAAGACTGGATTAGCGGAGGCGGCGGATTTGACAGCCACCCTCATAGCGATATGGAAATAATTACATATGTCCTGGATGGTGCATTGGAACACAAGGATAGTATGGGCAATTCTTCTGTAATAAGAAAAAACGACCTACAAAAAATGACCGCAGGGAGAGGGGTTTTACACAGTGAATATAATCATTCAGACACTGATGAGGTTCACTTACTTCAGATCTGGATTACTCCGGCTGAATTAGGACTAAAGCCCAGTTACGAACAAAAAAAAATAGACCCTGTTTCGATAAAAGGGAATCTCAAGCTAGTTGCATCAGGTAGCAAGGAAATTATAGATAATGAACCTATTCGAATAAATCAGGATGTTGATCTATATATAGGTTCATTAGAGAAAGGTCAGAGTATTAAGAATACATTTGATATTAACCGAAACATTTGGTTACAACTGGCCCGTGGTTCAATGACCATAAATAATCAGGGAATTGAAGCAGGAGATGGTGTTTCAATAAGTAATGAAACTGAAATTGAATTATCAACAAGTAAATCGGCAGAATTTTTGCTTTTTAACATGAACTAAAAAGGAGGTTATACAGAATGAGCATAAGTGATCATAGAAATAATGAATATAGTGTAGATGATATCTTTATCAACAGGTGGTCTCCACGGGCGATGTCTGGTGAAAAATTACCAGATGAAGAACTGTTCTCACTATTTGAAGCAGCCAGGTGGGCGCCATCTTCATATAATAACCAGCCCTGGAGGCTTATTTATGCTAAAAGGGATACTGAACACTGGGAAAAGCTGTTTAATTTTTTAGTCGAAGGTAATCAGTCCTGGGTAAAAGATGCTGCAGTGATTTTAGTTTTGATTTCAAAAACCACATCTGATCATAACGGTAGTTTTATGAGGACCCATTCCCTCGACGCCGGTTCAGCTTGGGAAAACCTGGCATTGCAGGGTTCAATTAACGGCCTTGTAGTTCATGGTATGCAGGGTTTTGATTATGAAAAGGCCACATCCGAACTAAATGTTCCGGACGAATATAAGGTAGAGATGATGATAGCAATAGGAAAACCAGGCAGTCCGGAAATTCTGCCGGCAAAATTTCAGGAAATTGAGAAGCCTTCCGGACGTAAAAGTATAAAGGAGATAGTAAATGAGGGTGAATTCAACTTCGGATAATTTAACAGGTTTTATGTTATGAGTAACCTTATGGTTATTCTTCCTTAATTGTTTTAGTATGATTATTCATTATTACTATATGTAACTGGGGGGTTCTGCCGTCTTCAAGCTTTACCTTGTAGGCTTTCGCGACGATTTTTGATATTCCTTCTATGATTTCCCCCTTTGTTCCAGGCTCAATAACAGTTTCTCCCAGTTTAATCCTTGTTTTGACTTCAAATTTTGTTCCTGTCTTATACATATCTTAAATCATTTTTTATGATACTTAATAAACTTATCTGACTTAAAAATGTAAGCAAAATTAATTTGAAACTAATTCATTGCAGATGCAACTAATTATTTATAATATTAAAAAGGAGAAAACAGTATGAAATATTTACTTATTGCCTCAATATTAAGCTTATTAATTCCGTTCTCAGTTGATGTGCAGGCCGATAATGCGGATACTGCAGAAAATGAAAAAAGTGGGTTTGTAGCTGTTGATTTAATGGATACTTACCAGCTAAATCTAACACCCAATGTGAAAAATAATAACGAACTTGCTGTAAATGATCCAAAAATACTATTTTTTGATGTTGATATTATGAAACTTAAGCTAAACTATAATTTGGAAAATACCAAATCGGCGTTAATAAACATTAAACCAAAATAATTTAGCCAGGAAGAAGGTACATATGAATAATATTAATACTAAAGATAATATTGAACAGCTCTCCTATGAAGCAAAAATCTGGCTAAAAAAAACTATCATTAAAGAACATCCGGATTGGTTGGATGAAAAGGGAAACTGCCCTAAATGTGATCAAATGTACTCTAACCTTTACAGTCTTACTTCTGTCGAGAATAAAAATTAATTTCCGGTATCTAAAAACAAATCAAAAGTTTCCAGGTGGCTGTCAGTTGAAAACGCTTCCTTTGGTAGTGTCCCGCTCTTTGCATGTCCCTTTATAAATGCCTCTGAATGAATCCAGGCAGTAAAGTCCCCCTCTGTTTCCCAGAATGTCATTACCACATAGGGGTCATCAGTATTTTTTGGCCTGAGCACGAGGTTCCTGATAAACCCCTTCATTTTATCAACCTCATGAGCCCTATCCCTGAACCTCTCTTCAAATGCTTCAATGTATCCTTTATTTATAAAAATTCTGTTCATCGTTACAAACATTTTGTTCTCCTTTATTTTTAATTATTATATTTAATATTGTGAAATTCGAAAATTTTGATGAAGCGGTAGACCATATAATTGATCATATGAGTGATAATGAAAAGGATATGATCAAAAATGCCGATCCGGCAGGTATTCATATGGCTCTTGCCCGCTGGGTTAATACCGAATACGCTTCAAACGAAAAATATAATTTCAAAGAACTGGTACTTAAAAAGCTCAGGAATGAAGGCCCTTCATTGCAGGAACATCCCGACGAATTAATACATACACATAATGACAATATAGTAGGA
>JAUXJP010000126.1 GCA_030624695.1 Candidatus Dadabacteria bacterium
GATGGTGTAATAGATCAAAAGGTTGCTAAATCAGCCCTTTCGCTATTTGAGGTAGATGCCATGGGCCTTGATAATCTCGACAGGCAAATACTTGAAACAATAATTACAAAGTTTGATGGGGGCCCTGTCGGCATTGAAACCATTGCAGCAGCAGTCAGTGAAGACAAGGACACTATTGAAGACGTGTACGAACCATTCCTTATAAGAGAAGGGTTACTAATAAAAACCCCGAGGGGAAGAAAAGTAACGCAGCTTGCTTTTAAACATCTGAATCTAGAAAATCCTGACGAACAGTCAGAGCTATTTGATTAAATTAGTATTATATCTCAACTTATTTTAGTGAAATTTCACGAATAAATTCATCCCAGTGTGCCTCGGTAATTAAATCTAACTGCTGCCTTGGCTCCTTGTAACCGCCTTCTCCAGGAAAAAGTTTGTTATAGACCTTGTCACGGGTTTCGAGCCATTTATCAATTGACTGGTAGTTTTTAAACTTCACAACTGTTTTGTATGTCCAGAGTGGTTCAAGTATATGGATTCTCTGTGAATACATACGGAAATCATCAACAATTACCCCTTTTTCCTTCATTTTTTGCCAAAATGGAAATAACCTTGATTTGTATATTTGTAAAAACTGTTCCTTGTTTTCTTCTTTTACAACGTAAAAGCTCTCTTCAATAACAATTTTATACCTGTCTTCCAATGCATTTGATTCATTAACAAAAAAGCAGAAAGTAATAAATAAAATAAGTGCAAACAACCTGACTGTATTTATCATAATATTCCTCCTGAAACTGTTTTATATCTTTTTATAATAAACAATAAACTGATGCAAGCCTAATTAAATGCAGAATAACAAAAATATTTGCATTTAAGCAATTCATATGTAAGACTTTTTTCTTAATTATTACCGCTTTTTACACTTCATTTATGATGTATGACAATCTCGGTCAAATATGAATTTAAATTGGATACAACTAATATTTCAAACTGAAGCCGTTTCTGCAGCAAACCAGATTGATGTGGCAGGTTTGATTGCTACTGCAGGCCCTGTTGTAAAACTTGTACTGATAATACTGGTACTAATGTCTATCATTTCATGGTCTATTATTTTTTCAAAGACAATGCTTCTCAGAAGTGCATCAAAAAAATCTGAAAGGTTTTTAAATCTCTACCGTGCTAGTGGAAATTTTGGCAATTTATATTCTTCTACAAGACATATTGGAGGCCCGACTGCAGAACTCTTCAGGGCCGGGTATTCTGAAATTATTAAGATGCGTAAGGTAAGCAATTCCAATGTTAAGACAGATCAGGCAAAAAGCAGTTCAGATGAAATACTAGCGGAGCTTGGAGTAATAGACCTTGTGGAGAGGGAATTAAAGCGATCTATGTCAAACGAAGTAGCAAAACTCGAAAAGTCACTTACATTCCTTGCTACTACAGGAAGTACAGCACCATTTATTGGTTTATTCGGAACTGTATGGGGAATTATGACCTCCTTTATAGGCCTTGCAGGTGGTGAAGGTGTACCTACATTACAGGTTGTAGCGCCTGGTATTGCCGAGGCACTTATTGCTACGGCTATTGGACTTGCCGCGGCAATTCCCGCTGCTGTGGCATATAACTATTTTGTTAGTAAAGTAAGAAGAATTGATATAGAAATGGAAAATTTTTCTGCCGAGTTTTTAAACGTTATTGAAAGATATTTAAAAAAAGCTTAAAAAATTATGGCTATAGGTAGTTCTAACGGTGGAAACCGCAAATTTCTTTCAGAGATAAATGTAACTCCTTTTGTGGATGTTATGCTAGTGCTCCTTGTAATCTTTATGGTAACCACACCGATACTTTACCAGGGAGTTGATGTAAACCTGCCAAAGGTAAGTTCCAAACCCATTCCCTCAATTCAGAATGACAAAAAAGTAATTGTAACAATTGATAAAAAAGGCAATTTATATATAGAGAAAAAACAGTATTCTTTATCAGAACTAAAATTAAAGGTCAGAAGCCTGATACTTGAAGGCGGTAAAAATCTTAAGCAGGAGCAGGTATTCCTAAGGGCTGACAGTGATGTCCCGTACGGCACTGTAATAAAAGTGATGAGCGAAATACAAAAAGCCGGTGTTGAAAACCTGGGATTAATTACCATCCCTGCTTCCAATAATTAAGTTATCTTATTACTATGCCAAAGAAAAAGAAAGAAGGCAGATCCTGGGGCCTGGTATTTTCCATACTACTGCATGGCTCTATTATTTTGTTTGTACTCATATGGGGTCTTAATAAATACACCGCGACAAATATTAATCAGCCGATTAACGTTTCCCTTTCAGGACTGGAATATAAAGGCAGTTCCGATAAGGCAGGGGACAAAGTAAAGTCAACGAAAGCTGATAATTCTCAAAAAAAGACGGAAGAACCAAAAAAAGAAGAGAAGCCCGAGTTAAAGGAAGAGCCCAAAGAGGAAGTAGTCAAAAAAGAAGAGCCTAAAAAAGAAGAACCGAAGAAGGAAGAGGTTGTAGAGAAAGAGGAGCCAAAAAAAGAAGAACCCAAAAAAGAAATTGTTGAAGAAAAGAAAGAAGAACCCGATAAAAAAGTCGTAGCACTGGAAGAAAAGAAGAAAGAACCAAAAAAAGTAGTTAAAAAAGAACCTAAGAAAGAACCTAAAAAGGAACCAAAAAAAGAAAAAAAGAAAGAAGTAAAAAAGAAAAAGGAAAAACCAAAAGAAAAGAAAGATGATACTAAGGTTGCAAGAAATAATGTAATAAATGACCTGAAAAGAAAGAGCGTTATTGATAAACTCGGTAAGTCGGAAAATAATACAAAAACAGCATCAACTAAAAAATCCACGGGTTTAAAGGGAAGTGATAGCGATGATGTGGCTGGAAGTACTGGTAAAATTAATACTGCGCTCCTTAGTGTCTATAAGAATGCAATATTCAGGAAAATAGAGCCAAAATTTAAAATCCCTCCTAATATACCAAAAGATGGATCACTCTCATCAGATATATTCTTTAAAATAAATAATAGTGGTAATGTTTCGGGGGTAAAAGTAGCAAAATCATCCGGAAATCCGGCCTTCGATAATTTCTGTATAAATACAATAATATCATCTTCGCCTTTGCCTGCACCACCGAGTGATATTTCCAAACTTGTAATTAGAGAGGGATTCCAGATAACACTTAGAAATGAACAATAGTAAATATGAAGCTATACCTCATTAGACATGGTGAAACCGACTGGAATAAGCTTGAAAAATGCCAGGGGGTAAGTGATATACCATTAAATACAAATGGTATAAGGCAGGCTAAGGACCTTGCCTATTCACTTCGTGATGAAGAACTTTCTGCAATATATTCAAGCGATCTTTCAAGAGCCATAACAACAGCAAAAGAAGTAGCAAAGTATCACTCTGCAGATGTGAAGATTGATGAAAGATTCCGTGAGATGGACCAGGGAGAATTCGAGGGGCTTGAATTCAGGAATTTAAGGGAAAAATACGGAGATATATTAAAAAAATGGAGAGATGAACCGGAAACACTTCGTATACCTGGAGGAGAAACTCTTACTGAAGTACAGGAGCGGGCCTGGAATGGGATAAACAATCTGCTTAACCTTTATAATGAAGGGTCAGTATTGCTTGTAAGCCACAATATGACAATTATCACTTTACTTTGCAAATTCAGCAAAAAGTCATTATTCTCTTTCAGAGAATTTACTGTTAAGGAAAGCTCGAAATCTGTTATTTCCTGTAATAATGACATTTTTAAAATTGAACTTTTTAATGATATTTCCCACCTTAATTGATTATTTGCGTATAAATTTAAAAAATGATTAAAGAACTTATTAAAGAAGCTGTAAATAGTTCTGTAGAGAAATATTTACAAGATAATAGTATTGATATTTCCGGTTTTGAATTTGAAATTGAAACTCCAAAGAACATTGAATTTGGAGATTATTCTACCAATGCCGCATTAATTCTGGCCAATAAGATTAAATCAAAACCCAGGGACCTGGCAGAAAAATTAATCGAAATATTAAACAGCAGTGACAATACTCTATTTAAAAAAATGGAGATTGCCGGCCCTGGCTTTATCAATTTTCATCTAAATGAGGAAGTTTTCTTAAAAGGCCTTATGGAGATAGAGTCAAAAGGCGAAAAATGGGGAAGTTCTGACAGCGGATCAGGACAGAAGATACTTGTTGAGTTCGTAAGTGCCAACCCAACGGGCTATCTGCATTTTGGACATGCAAGAAATGCTGCCGTAGGTGATTCATTGTCAAGAATCCTGAAATATAGTGGATACGAAGTTACAAAAGA
>JAUXJP010000193.1 GCA_030624695.1 Candidatus Dadabacteria bacterium
GATCAATGGAACATAAAGCCGTAATCATATTTTCAGGGGGGCTGGACAGCACGGTGCTGTGTTATAAGGCCGTTTCGGACAACTTTGATGTGCACGCCATTACCATTCTTTACGGACAGAGGCATTCACGTGAAGTTGAAAGTGCAAAGAAAACAGCCGGAATACTTGGTATAAATCACAGGGTTATTGACCTTAGTAATATTAACGAACTGCTCCAGGGTTCTGCGCTTACCGACAGCAACATTGAAGTGCCGGAAGTGCCTGAAACCACTGAACATTTTGAAACACTTAAATCCACCATTGTCCCGAACAGGAACGCAATATTTCTTTCTGTAGCCATCGGCTTCTCCGAAAGCATTAAGGCAAACCATATCTTCTTCGGCGCCCATCATTCAGACAGGGGCGTCTACCCTGACTGCCGAAAAGAGTTTGTAGAGGCATTTGAAACAGCAGAAAGGCTTGCAAACGACAATCCTGAATTGTCTATAAGCGCTCCTTTTGTGGAAATGGATAAATCGGAGATTGTAACACTTGGCAATAAACTTGGTGTCCCGTTTGAACATACCTGGACCTGTTATGTCGGTGGTGAATTACACTGCGGAGTGTGCAGTGCATGTAATGAAAGGAAAAGGGCCTTCAGGGAAGCAGGGGTTACAGACCCGACTGTTTACGAGAGCTAGATGGGTATTATACGAGTTAACGAAATTTATTATTCAATACAGGGTGAGGGCAATGCAATCGGCCAGCCCACGGTATTTCTAAGGCTTTTTGCCTGTGATCTCCGCTGCAGCTGGTGTGACACCATGTATGCAGTTGAAGGCACTGACTTCAAGGAAATGCCACATGAAGAAATACTAAGTGAAATCAGCAAATATAACTGCAAAAATGTATGTATTACGGGCGGTGAGCCCTTAATACAGAGAAAAGAGCTGGTACCGTTTTCAGAAAAGTTAATAAAAGAAGGATATTTTATTGTTCTTGAGACAAGCGGTCACAAAAAGCCACCGGAAGTTTTTACCGGCCCTTCATGCCTTATAAGCATGGACTGCAAATGCCCAAGCTCCGGGATGGAGAAAAGGATGGATTTTACCCTTTTCGAACAGCTTGGTGCAAAAGACCAGCTTAAATTTGTAATAAAAGACAGCACCGATTATGAATATGCAAAAAGCATCTTGGAAGAACATAATATAGGCTGTTCCCTGATTTTTCAGACAGTTTACGGGGAAGACATCACATGGCTTGCAGAAAGTGTCCTCAGGGACAAACTGAACAATGTCAGGGTACTGCCACAACTGCATAAAATCATCTGGGGAGAGAAGAAAGGTGTATAAAAATAACACCTATCAATATTGCCAAGAATATATTAAAATTTAGACGTAACTATATTGTTTAAAGTTGGTTGAAATAGTGTACAGTTACCTGCTTTTTTAGAACAAGTGGTTCACAGGGAGAGGTTACAATGCCAGAAGCAAAAGAAAATTATAATTACGAACCCTTCGCGGATACCGAAGATTACAAGAAGGTAAACGGAGATATTATAACAAGCTGGGTTCAGATATTGGTTGACAGGGGTACGGAAGAGATCGACAAACTTTTAGACATAGCTACCGGTGCCGGTACTATGGTCCAGCTTTTTGTTTCTCATCTTCCAACTAAATGGAAACAGTCACTGGTTATGTGCCTGGATCAGTCGTCAGAAGCTTTAAAATTAGCCCAGTCTAAACTCGAAACAAACATAGACAGACTAAAATTTATAAACTCACCGATAGAAGAGCTTGACCTGCCGGACAACAGCATTGATGTGGCAATATGGGGCAACGGTATTCACTACCTTGATGAAGAGTCGCAAATAAACAGCCTTAAAAGAATTAAAAAGGCACTCAAACCGGGTGGCCTGTTCTTTTTTAATACCGCTTTTTACGAAGAAGCCCGTCCTGCAGAGACACTTCCATTTTACCGTGCACAGGTAAAGAACGCGGTCCAGTTTCTGAGGGAAAAGGGTATCAAGCGGGAAAAAGTCGAGAGAAAGGCCGAAGCAGCTAGTTTCCATCCAAAGTCTTATTATGAAGAGCTTGTAGGTAAAGCAGACTTCAAGATGGTCGAAGCGCAGGTTTTTGCTGCCCACCTTACACAGGAAGCATGGGAACATATCAGTGCTTTTCAGCAGTATGCCGCCGGTGCACTCCACGGTTATCCGATTGAGTTTGCCTCAGATGCTATGAAATATGCAGTTGGGCCTTCCATCCTTCTCCACGGGGATAAGGACAAGGACGGAAATCTCTTTGTTATAAGAAACTGGCTGGCCATAAGCGCGCAGGCATAATAAAACTTATTCTGCTTTCCTGAAAAATTTTAAAACTTCTTTAAAATTTATTCGTATAATATCATTATAGAAAATGGATACAGGAGAGTGTTATGTTTAAATACAGATTTATGATCTTCTTACTGTTCGCCCTCGTAATCGGTTCCCAGTCTGTCAGCTATGCACAGGACAATAACGCAAGAACCCTCAATGTAAACGGCAGGGGCGAAGTAAAAGCCAGGCCCGATGTTGCTTATATTAATATTTCCGTAATCTCAAAGGCAAAAACAGCCCAGGCGGCATTACAGGACAATGCCAATAAGACAACAAACGTGTTAAACAAGATTAAATCCCTTATTGGCAAGGAAGACACCGTAAAGACTTCCGGTTTTAACCTTGCCCCCGTGTATGATTACAACCAGGCAACCAAAAAATCAGAACTCACAGGCTATAGCGTATCCAATCACCTTATTGTAAAAACTGTTGACCTCGACAATCTCGGGAATCTCATCGACACAACTACAGGCGTGGGGGCAAACAGGATTAACGGGCCGAGGTTCGATATCCTTGACAAGGATAAATACAGGAAAGATGCACTGAGGCTGGCTGTAAAGGATGCTAAAGATACAGCTACTGTTACAGCAGAAGCTGCCGGTGTGAGTATAGTCCGGATTATGCAGCTTAATCCCAACTACAACAATCCACAGCCAATTTACGCCAGGAGTTATGAAAGGATGAAAGTAGCATCAGATCAGTCCTCAACACCTATTGAATCAGGAGATATTACTGTTTCCGCAAGTGTAAACATAACTTACCAGATCCAGTAATCAGGAATTGACGGTACAGTACTCACAGGTGCAGTTTTCCCTGAGATAGTCAAGAGTATAAATACCGGTATCGTGCTTGTCGTTCCAGAAGAACTTGACAGCATAATTTCCGACATA
>JAUXJP010000031.1 GCA_030624695.1 Candidatus Dadabacteria bacterium
ACATTGATCTTACCTTTAATAAACAGCTCTTTTCCGGAAGAATCCTGGCTTACAATCAATTTGCTCTTATGTTTACTTGACTGGGCGGTATTGCTTATATTCAGGATATAAGCACTTGGTGTAATTTCTACTACAGGACTCTCCCAGCGTTTTCTTGGTGTTACGGTTACATCAATTGTGTTGTAGTTTAAAGAGAAAGCGTCTATTGGTGGGCAATAATAATCCCCCCTCCATTCTCTTTTCCAACCCTTTCCATAGCTGATATTATCGAAATAACTATCATCCAGATATATATCACCCTTGATCTTTTTTATTCCTTTTTTCCTCAGTTCCCTTGCAATTCCTATTAAATCATCAGTTGTTAAACTGGGATCTCCATATGCTTTAATGTATAACCCGCCGAATAACGTGCCTTTGCTTAGTTCACCACCTGTATAAAACTCGGTTTTAAACCTGTAATTTTTGCCTAAAAGTGAAAGCGCTGCAAACGAAGAAATAACTTTATTATTTGAAGCAGGTATGAAATTCTTATTGGGATTATATTCAAATAATACCTTTCCGGTGTTTAATGATTTTACATAAACACCCAGCTTTCCATTGCCTCTTGCTTCCTCAGGGACAAGGTTTATAAGCCTTTTTTGATAATTTGTTTTGCTAAATGCGGAAGCAGGGTGACAAACTATAAATAACAGTAAAATAAATATGATATTTCTATTAAACATAATTTAATCCGCCCCTAATGAGCGTCTGCCCAGTTTGGCCCCGCACCAATATCAACTTTTAAAGGAACGCGGAGTTTATAGGCGTTTTCCATTTCGTTTTTAATTATTAGACTAATTTCATTAACCATATTCTCAGGTGATTCAACTATCAGTTCATCATGAACTTGTAAAATCATCTTTGCATCATTGCCCTGAAGTTTTTCATCGATATTTATCATTGCCAGATTTATAATGTCTGCTGCTGAACCCTGAATAGGACTGTTTATAGCAGCCCTTTCACCCATACCTCTTTGTATTCTGTTACTGGACAGCAGTTCCGGTATAGGCCTTCTTCTGCCAAGTATCGTAATAGCATACCCCCTTTCCTTGGATTCTTTGATGGAGTTCTCAAGATAGGATTTAACATCCGGGTACGTACTAAAATATTCATCAATATATTTTTTCGATTCACCAATTGAAGTTCTTAGCTGTTTGGAAAGCCCAAAGGGGCTGATACCGTAAATTATGCCGAAATTAATATTTTTTGCGAGTCTCCTCATTTCTGGAGTAACATCATTTTCACTTACACCGAAAATATCCGAGGCCGTCTTACTATGAATATCCCTGTCATTCGCAAATGCATCTATTAACTCCTTATCACCGGAAAAGTGAGCAAGAAGGCGTAGTTCTATCTGCGAATAATCAGCAGAGATAAAAGAACACCCCTCCCCGGGAATAAAAGCTTTTCTTATTCTCTTCCCTTCGGCAGTTTTAATTGGAATATTTTGAAGATTTGGATCACTTGAGCTGACCCTCCCTGTGGAAGTTCCGACAGGATTATAGGATGTGTGTATTTTACCTGTTTTTGGGTAAATAATCTTGGGGAGTGCATCAATGTAGGTGGATTTCAATTTTGAAAGCCCACGGTACTTGAGAAGAAGCACGGGTACATCATGGTACTTGCATAAATCTTCAAGGACTTCGTGGTCTGTTGATGGCTCTCCTGTTTTAGTCCGTTTTTTAATTTCAAGACCAAGTTTTTCAAACAGTATTTTTCTGAGCTGGAGTGGAGAATTAAGGTTAAATTCCTCACCAGCAATGGAGTATATTTTTTCTGTAATATCCGCAAGTTCAAGCTCAAACTCTTTAGAGAGTGAACCTAGAAGTTCGGTATCAATTAACACCCCTGCTTCCTCCATCTTTGCAAGTACGGGAATAATTTTGACAACTTTTTCCCTGTAAACATATTCAAGGTCATTATCCTGAAGTTGTTTAATTAAATAATGGTAAAGTTTTATTGCTACGTCTGCATCTTCGCACGAATATTTCATTGCCGTTTTCAGGTCGACTTCATTAAAAAGAATCCTGGTTTTTCCTTTTTTAGTCACATCATCGTAAGAAATCATCGTATGTCCGAGCATGCTTTGGGAAAGTTTATCCAGTTTAAAACTTTGCCTCGATGAATCCAGAAGGTGAGCAGCAAGCATTGAGTCAAAATAGATTCCTTTCAGTTCCACGCCATATTTATTCAGAACTACCATTTCGTATTTTATATTCTGGCCTATTTTTCTAATTGATTTATCTTCCAAGATGCATTTCAGCCTGCTTATAACTAAATCAAGGCTTAGCTGTACTGTATCTTCATCATGTGCTACAGGTACATAATATCCCTCGTCTTCCTCAGGAGTTAGAGAAAAACCAACAATTTCTGCAAATATAGGAAGGCGAGATGTTGTTTCAAGATCTATGGAAAGTTCACCTGTTTCTTGTATTTTTCTTATTACCTCATCCAGCTCACCTTCTGTTAAAATAAGCTTATAGTTTTTGTAATGTATTACCGAACTTTCATCTTCAGAGATTGTTTCACGGGGTGAACTACTCCCCCCGAGTTCTTTCTTTAAATTACTGAACTCAAACAAATCAAACAGTTTGTTTAGTTCATCGGCATTAAAATTCTGAAATCCAAACTTCTTGTAGTCTTTTTCTATGTCTTCAACATCTGTTTTAATTGTTACAAGTTCTTTGCTGAGAAATGCATTGTCTTTACAATTTTCTAGGTTCTCTTTTTGCTTACCCTTTAGTTCTCCAATATTGTCATAAACCCCTTCAAGTGAACTGTACTGAGCAATTAACTTTGAAGCAGTTTTTTCACCTATCCCCTTTACGCCCGGAATGTTATCCACCTGGTCCCCTGATAACGCGAGGACATCTATAACATTTTCAGGTCCTACGCCGAATCTTTTTTTAACTTCCTCGATATCAGTAACTTTGTTTTTCATCGTATCAAGAAGTTTTATATTGGAAGATACGAGCTGGTAAAAATCCTTGTCCCCGGTAACAAGGACAATATCAATCTTTTTATCTTCATTTTCCTTTGCAATAGTACCAATTAGGTCATCAGCTTCGAACCCGTCTTTTTGGACAATGGGAATAGAAAATGCCCTTACAACATCAAAAATTTTATCAAACTGTGGTATCAGGTCATCGGGCGGTTTGTCCCTGTTGGCTTTATACAATGGATAAATGTCACTTCTGAATGTCCTCGTTTTTGAATCAAATACCATTGCAACGTATTTAGGATCATAGTCCTTAATAAATTTAAATAGCATTGAAGTAAAACCGTATATCGCATTTGTGGGAAACCCAGAGGAAGTACTAAGATGCCTTATGGCAAAGTAAGCTCTAAATATATAAGAACTTCCGTCTATCAGGTATAGCGTTGGCTGTGACATAAGCCTAAATTGTAGTTTTTTGAATCGTTGCTGTCAAAATTTAGTTCACTTTTTTTTAGCACAGTACACAAAACCGGGAGGAAGATTACTCCAGACTGTGCGTGTTTTAATTACATATGGAAACATGCTGTGGAGCTTGGATCTGAATCTTTGTGCAGTTGGGAAGGCAAGTCCATGGACATATGCCAGTGTTAATAGTTTTCCGCCGGGTTTTAAAATATCATAAATTGTGTGTAGGAGCTTGTCCTGGAGATCGGAACCAAACGCTGCCCATGGCAACGCTGAAATTATACAGTCGCAGGACTCTTTACCATGCTTTTCAAGATAAAGCCGTGCATTTTCAGCACTGTCATTATAAACAATTGCATCGGGGCAGCGTTCTTTTGTTGCCTCGACAAATTTGGGGTTAATTTCAAGGGCGAAGAAAACTGTATCACTTGAAATTTTATCAAGTATCTTTTCAGTAAAGACACCTGTTCCTGGACCTAATTCGATAACAGTCTTTGCTTTTTCAAGCTGGGCGGTATCAGTAATGAGGTCACTGATTTCTTCACACGAAGGGGCTATAGCACCCGTTCTGCGGGGATAAACCAACACCTGTTTTAAATATTCAAATACACTAAATTTCATATTAAATTTTTATATTATGAAAATCTGTTCAATGTCCCGAGTATTTTGTAAAATTACATCTATTTTAATTATATTTATTAATTTGTCCAATATTTATGAGTATTATATTTATAGGTTATGTATTTATGGGATTTGACTTTGGATTTTCTGTATGATAAATATCCAGTTCTTTTTTAAAATAAATTATTATATTGTGATAGAAAATGTTTGAAGGTATATCAGAAAAACTAAATACTACTTTAAAGAAAATCCGTGGATACGGAAAACTCAGCGAAGAGAATATCCAGGAATCACTAAGGGAGGTAAGGTTAAGCCTTCTCGAAGCGGATGTAAATTTTAAAGTAGTACGTGACTTTATCGAGTCAGTTAAGCAGCGCGCTATGGGAGCTGAAGTAGCGGACAGTCTTTCCCCCGGGCAGCAGTTCGTAAAAATTGTACATGAAGAAATGATTCATGTACTTGGAGAAAAATCTTCAGAACTCGATCTCAATGCTGCTCCTCCTGTTGTTATTATGCTCGTGGGTCTTCAGGGCTCAGGTAAAACAACAACATCTTCGAAACTAGCAGCCTACCTGGTTAAAAATTTGAAAAGAAAACCCTTGCTTGTTCCGGCTGATGTCTACAGGCCTGCTGCAATCGAACAGTTGAAGGTACTTGGCCAAAGCATTGATGTACCAGTATTTGATACTCAGCAGGGTTCAGACCCCGTGGATATATGTAATGAAGCAAAAAAGTTTTCTGAACTTAATGGGTATGACACTTTAATAATAGATACTGCTGGACGGCTTCATATAGATCAGGAGCTTATGGATGAGCTTATAGCTATTAAGGATTCTGTAAATCCCCAGGAGATACTGCTTGTAGCTGATGCTATGACCGGACAGGATGCAGTAAATGTTTCCGAAAGTTTTAATGAAGCCCTGGACATAAACGGCGTAGTTCTTACAAAAATGGATGGTGATGCAAGGGGCGGTGCTGCACTATCTATTAAAGCAGTAACCGGCAAGCCAATCAAATTCTTTGGAATCGGTGAAAAGCTCGATGCCCTGGAAGTTTTTCATCCGGACAGAATAGCGTCCAGAATACTTGGAATGGGTGATGTACTTACCCTTATAGAAAAAGCACAGGATGTTTTTGAAGATAAACAAGCGGAAAAGATGGCCAAAAAAATCCTCAAGAAACAGTTCTCTCTTGAAGATTTCAAGGAATCAATTATTGCCATGAACAAACTCGGCCCTTTGGAAAATGTTACTGATATGATCCCGGGAATGAAGAATGTATCTAAGAATGCAAATGCTATGCAGCTTGCTGAGAATGAACTGAAAAGATCAATAGCTATTATTAATTCAATGACTCCAAGGGAACGAAAAAACCATGCTATCTTAAATGGAAGCAGAAGAAAAAGGGTAGCAAAAGGCAGTGGCACAAGGGTGGAAGATGTGAATAAAATGATTAAGAACTTCATGCAGATGCAGAAAATGATGAAGAATATGGGTAAAATGGGGAAATTAGCAAATAAGATGATGAAATATATGTAGAAAAAAAAATTAAATAGTATAGGATGTTTAAATAGACAGGAGGTAGTTAGAATTTGGTTAAAATAAGACTTATGAGATTGGGAGCGAAAAAACGGCCGTTCTACAGAATTGTAGCAGCAGACGTTCGTGCACCAAGAGACGGAAAGTTCCTGGAAATATTAGGGTATTATGATCCAACAAAAGATCCACATGTATTAAAAGTAGATGAAGATAAAGTGAAAAGCTGGTTGGGTAACGGCGCACAACCTACAAACAGGGTGAAAAAACTTATTACTAATTTAATATAAATTAGGTGGTAAACCACTTTATATATTAATTTCTCAGCAGCTTCTATAATTGGGAGGTAAAGAAATTGGAAAACCTTACGGAGTTGGTAACTACCTTAGCGAAAGCACTTGTTGATTTTCCTGATCAGGTCAGAGTAACTGAGGTATCCGGTGAACAGACTGCCGTTTTTGAACTTCATGTTGCACATGAGGATCTCGGTAAAATAATCGGGAAACAGGGAAAAACTGCAAGGGCAATACGTACTATCCTTAGCGCATCAGCTGCTAAATTAAAAAAGAGGGTTGTACTGGAAATTATCGAGTAATAAATGGATCTCATCGCTTATGGCAAAGTAATTAAGCCACATGGACTTTCGGGTGAGGTAAAAGTTCTTCCATTCAGCGGTGAATTCAGCAGTTTTGAGAATTTCAAAAATTTATATATTTCCCAGGAAATAAATAATCCCCCTAGATTTGTAATATCCCGCAGTAGAAACCAGAAGAACAATATTATCGTTAAGCTTCAGGGCATAGATTCTATTGATGATGCTGAGCGGCTTAAGGGTTTAACGGTTTTTATTGATAAAAAGGAACTCCCCAAAAAAGCAGATGATGAATACTACTGGTTTGAGTTGATAGGTATGGATGTATTTAATAACGAGGACAAATTGATCGGTAAAGTTAAGGATATTATTGATAATACTGCCCAGCCTATACTTGTAATTAACAATAACTCTGAGGAATATCTTGTCCCTTTGGTAGAAAAATTTGTTGAGGATATAGACCTTACAAACTCTAAAATTGTGATAAACCCTATTGAAGGTTTAATCTGAATACTTTAATTTACAACTAAAATGAAATATGACATCATAACAATTTTTCCTGAATTTTTTGAATCTGTATTATCCTACGGAGTGATAAGCAGGGCTATAGATAACAATATTATCAATGTAAACCTTCATGACCTAAGGAAATACACTGAAGACAAACACAAATCAGTAGATGATAAGCCCTATGGAGGTGGAAGTGGTATGCTCATGATGCCCGAGCCAATCTCCAGGGCCATTGAGGATGTGAGAGACACCAAAAAAAAATCCATTGTAATTTATACTTCACCCACCGGGGAAAAGTTAAACGATAAAACAGTAAATGAATTAAGCGAGTATGAGCAGGTTGTAATACTTTGTGGCAGGTATGAAGGGATAGATGAAAGAATAAAGGAACTTTACGTTGACAGGGAAATTTCAATTGGCGACTTTGTATTATCGGGCGGGGAACATGCCGCTGGTATAATAGTAGACTCAGTCTCGAGGAATATTAAGGGTGTACTCGGAAATGAATCATCTGCAGCTGATGACTCATTTAAAAACGGACTGCTTGAATACCCCCAGTACACAAGGCCGGAAAAATTCAAAAATATTGCAGTTCCTCCTGTACTTCTTTCGGGACACCATAAAGAGGTAGAAGATTGGAGAAAAAAAGAGAGTATTAAAAAAACCTTTTTAAATATGGAGGAAATACTCGATGATTCCCAGCTTAATGCAGAAGAATATGAATACCTGGGGAAACTACAAAAAGAGTATTCAAAGAATACTAAAGTATATATTGCATTAATCCATTATCCTGTTTACAATAAAGACCTCAAAAAAATTGTAACGGCTTTTACCAATCTGGACGCGCATGATATCGCCAGGGCAGGAAAGACATACGGTGTTAAAAAATTCTACCTTGTAAATCCTGTTTCAGACCAGCGAGAGCTTGTAAAAAAGGTCATTGACCACTGGACAGTAGGCCCGGGGGTTAATTTTAATCCCACTCGTAAAGAAGCCCTTGAGATTGTTGAAGTAAATGAAAGTATTGAAGAAATAATTGATGATATAGAAAAAACTGAGAATGTAAGACCAAAAGTAGTAGTAACAGATGCAAGAATTAAAAGTGAGATGGTAGGTTATAAAAAATTAAGAGAAAAGATATTTAATGATGACAAGCCTTTTCTAATATTATTCGGCACTGGGTGGGGTTTAATAGAAGAAGTAATTAATTCTGCAGACTATATACTTAAACCTGTTAAAGGGTATAATGCCTTCAACCATTTATCAGTCAGAAGTGCAGCAGCAATAATTTTAGACAGATTATTGTCGTCTAAGATTTGATTTAGAAGGAGATTTACAATGAATGCAATAACTGAATTTGAAAAAACACAACTTAGAACAGATCTCCCTGATTTCAGGGCTGGTGACTCTGTAGCCGTACATTACAATATTAAGGAAGGCGACAGAAGAAGAAACCAGATCTTTGAAGGTGTTGTAATTGCCAAAACAGGCGGTGGTTTCAAAGAAACATTTACCGTTAGAAAAGTTTCTTTTGGAACAGGTGTTGAAAGAATATTCCCTGTACATTCACCGCTGATAAACAAGATCGAAGTAAAGAGGAA
>JAUXJP010000029.1 GCA_030624695.1 Candidatus Dadabacteria bacterium
AACCTGTATATATTTGCAGTTTCGGGGCTGACAGCAGATTCATCTATATTATCAAGTGCTTTAAGATACAGTTTCAATGCCAGAGCAGGATTGCTTTCTTCGTTACTAGAGGCTTCTTCTATATAACAGCTACTGATCTGTTTCTGTATTACCGAATGCCTTTCAGGAAAATTATCTGCATCAAAATAGTTAAGTGATTTTTCAAAGTGGCTTACTGCATTTTCAGTATTATGGGATTCCCTTTCAATTATTCCAAGTGTCTGGTAGGCATTCCCCAGTTTTTCACGAATAGATGATACAGCCCCCTCATCATTGTCTTTAGTCTTGAGTTCCAAAGACCTCTGATAAAAATCTTTTGAACTGATTAGGGAACTGATGTTTTGATCAAGTTCATAAACCTTAGAATATATATCTCCTGTGCTTTCAAGCAGATCAGCAGATTCATCGGTCATCATGTTCTCATCATAAAATTGTATTGATTGATCAAATGAATTTATGGCTTTATTGAGATAGTCCTGGTTTTCATTATTATTTCCTAAATATGAATATATTTCACCCGTCTTTACCCTTACCGCAGCAAGTAATTCCTTATCCGAATCATTGTTAGAAAAATCATCGGCTTTTAGAATCTGATCGAGAGCATTCTCATAATCACCCTCGCCTCTTGATGCATCGGAAAGATCAACATAAAGGTTCGCCATATTTGACGATATTTCAGTAATTTTTTCTGAGTTCGAATTTTCTTCATAATAAACAAGTGCTTTGTTAAACGATTCTATTGTTTGTTCAAGGCTATTATAATCCTTATTCTCACCAGCAATAGCTTTGTAGCATCTACCAAGATCATAATGTAATTCTGCTACATCTTCCGTGTTTGGTTTATCACTAAATGCATTTAATGATTTATTGTAGGCAAGAACTGCATTTTCGATATTATTAATATTTTCATCATTTTCAAATAGATTAAGATAAGAATCACCAAGTTTTTTCTGAGTGCCTGCAAACTGGACAGGGAACTCATTATATGTAAATGCCAGTGAAAGATCGTTATAATACTCAACTAATTTCTTGGGGTCATTTTCTAAATTGTCCAGACTTTCCAGAATAGTATACGTATCAGCAATGGCTACTCTTATTTGCTCATTTTCCTCAGGGTAATTTTCTGCATCAAAAAATATTATCGCTTTCCCGTAGTAGGCAATTCCTTTCATGTATGAATCTGTGTCATTCTCTAATTTGCCCAATTCCACAATAATTTCAGCAAGTATCAAATTGTTACATGCATTATGGTATGGGAAATTATCAGAATCAAAAACATCCAGTGACCTCTCGGCATATTCTGCTGCCTGTATTAATAGTGATTTATCTGTTTCAGTTTTTCTTTTTGAGATATACGCCCTTGCAATAAAATAACAAACAGTTCCAAACTCATAAGGATTATCATTAGGATTATATATCTCTAAGACTTTCTTAAATTCTTCGACTGAATCATCTATTCTTTGATAATCTTTTTCCTCAAGACCTAGCTCAAAATTCAGTTTTGCCAGGTTAAATTTGATCGAAGCATACTGGGCAGGTCGTTCATCCCTACTGTAGTATCTGAGTGAGCAGTTGTAAGCATTAACAGCTTCATTCTTATAATGGCTGCTGTTTTCAAGCTTGGACATTGTTTCCATAGCATATGCATAATTATTTTTTACTACTCCGCACTGAATATTATTTGGCTCACTCTTAAAAAGTTCCATTGAGTTTTTAAAATATTCAGAAGATTTCTGGCAATTTTCATACCCGTCAATTTCGCTTGACAGGTTAAAATAGGCCACACCTATATTATTATTTAAAGTAGAAGAAAAGTACCGGTTATCACCCATATGACTTAAGGAGTTGTCATAATACTTTATTGCTGTTCCGCTGTTCTCAATTTTTTTGTCAAAATTTGAAAGTTTCTGATACGCATTACCAAGGCTGTTATTAAGTATGGAATATATTCTTGGGCTTTGCTCTCCATCGCAGTATTCCAGTGCGTTCGTAATAGTTTCAATGGCCTTGCTGCAATTATCTACATTACCATCGTCTCCAGCCAGCAAAGTGTAGGCTTCAGCCAGATTGTTGCTTGTAATTAAATAATCATTAGACTGTCCCACCGGATCAAGAATGTTTAGGACTTCATTGAAGCTGCTAATAGCCAGTTGACAGTTATTCATAACATCAGCATTGCTTGAACTTTGAATAAGTGCATTACCCAAATTGCTTGAAATTGATGCATAAACCAATGGGTGTTCATCTTTGCTCAAATTACTTATCGAATTCCTGAACGATTCAACGGCTTTATGTGAATAGTTGTCTTCCTCAGAAACTTCTGCAAGCATACTATAGGTAGTACCTACATTGTTACCAACTACCGCAAACATGTAGGATTGTTGTTCAGGATCAATTACCTCTAAAGCATTTTTGTAATATTCAATTGCTTTTTGAGAATTTGAAGCCTTGTCTTCTATTTCGGAAAGTTTTTTATACTGGTTGCCGATACTGTTTGCAATATCAGAATAATACTCCGGGCAACTGGCAGAATTATAAAACTCCAAAGACTTTGTATAAGCATCAATTGAAAGGTTTATAGTTTCCGCATCTGCTCTTGATTCAGTGATATTAGAATAAAGGTCTCCAATATATTTATTAATTAAACCATGCTCTTCAGGAGATTCCTCACTGGTAAAATACTCCATTGAATTAGTTAAGCTTTGTATGGCTGAATCCGAATTATTCTCAAAGTCTTTATACCGTGAAAGTTCAAGATAAGATTTTCCTGTCTTTCTTTCAATCAGGGCAAAATTGTCAGGAAAGCTTTCCTTATTATAAGTCTTCTTAGAATCATTATAGGATTCTATTGATTTAGTTAGCAAGTCTGGTTCACTGTTTATTGAATATATAGAGTAGTAAGTATCGCCTATATTACTTTTTATCATCCCAACTTCTTCGTCAGAGCTTTTACCCTCCAATAATTTGATACAGTCATTAAAACACTCAATGGCTTTTTCTAATTTTGTTATATCTTTTTCTAATTCTCCCGATGCCCTATAGGAAACACCAAGATTATTTTTTGTCATTGCAAAATCTGTTGGAAAATCATCAGGGTTAATAAAGTTAAGTGCAGAGTTATATGCTTCAACAGCTTTCGAACTGTTATTCTCCTGTTCTTTTACATTAGCAAGAGAACTGTAAGAATTGCCAAGATTGGTCTGTATGTCAGCGTATTGAAGAGGAAACTCTGATTTATTAAAAATACTTAGAGATTCATTATAGGATTCTATTGCCTTCTCAAGATAGGTTATATCTTCTTCTATTTCGCTAAGTACTTCGTATGTTTTAGAAAGTCCAATCTTTGTCTTTGCATAATCAACTGGAAAATTTTCATGATTGTATACCCTTAGGGCTTCTTCATATGATTCAGTAGCCCTTATGCAAAGTTCATGGTCATTTTTAATAATAGCCAGTCGCCTGTAACTATCACCAAGTCTTTTCTGTATATTGGCATAGAGTTTTGGATACTCTGAATACCTGAGAAAAGTTATGGACGCTTCGTAGTGTTCTATCGCTTCTTCAAGATTTCCGGGGCCTTTCTTATTGGCATCAACCGTAAGCAAATCCGCAGCGTTACTTTTAGTAAGTGCATAGAATATAGGGTACTCACTGACTGAAAAGACCTTTAACGATTTTTCAAAACATGAGTTTGCCTCAACTGAACTGGAATCTGAATATTCAATCTGAGTCTTGAGGGTATAACACTTACCTAGTTCATTTTGGATTCTGCCAAAAACTTTTGGAAATTTATCAAGAGTGTAATAAGAAAGCGCTTCATTATAAAATTCAACGGCTTTACCGAAATCCCCGAGGTTCAGGTCTATACAGGCAATTTCTCTATGGATATTTGCAAGATGTAATTTAGCATCAAAATATTCTTTGGGAAAACTTATTTCAGAATATGTTTCGCAGTAGCGGGTAAAAGAATTTAATGAATTTTCATATTCATCCCTTGAATTCAGTAGTTCGGCTTTCTTGAAATAAGCAAGTCCAAGGTTCTTGTGGTAGAGCCCGTATTCCAGTGGAAATGTCTTTTGAAGAAAATCTGTAAGGGAATTTTGAAAATATTCAATCGCACTGTTTAAATAGCCAAGCCCTCCCTTCACATCTTCAATAGCAAGCAGGTTAACACCAAGATTGTTAAAGACTTTTGTCCTGTAAAGTGAGCTGTCCTCAATTATACCTTTTTCTATGACTTCTTTGAGTGCATGAACAGCTGCTTCGCAGTTTTCAATCTTTTCATCAAAGGCTGATATCAGTGTATGTACATCAGCAAACCTTCGTTTGATTTTAATTAGGTCTTCTTCGCTTACGGATTTAAAAATATCCTCAAACAACTGTTTGATATTATTAATGCATTTCTTTAGTTCCACCGGGTTTAGAAGTACGGTCTCAAATAAACTGAGATATACCGCTGGTAACAGGCTATAAATAGAAGGCGGGAAATTTACTTGGTTATTTTTTTCAATATTACAAATTGTTTCATATATCTCGTTGACTCTCTCCATTGATGGTTCATCAAGACCAAGGTAGTACTCAATAATTTCCTGGGAAAGATTGGAAACATGCTTGATAAGGTCAGAATCATTTATATTGCTGATCAATAAGTTTTCAACAACAAAGTCATTAATAATTTCATGTGAATTCTCTGAAAGGTATGAATCTAGAATATTATTAATCTGAACTGAAATATAGTTTGGATCCTTTTCACTTATATCAATCGAAATAATATTAGATGAATCGGATAATATTGTTACATCTCCATCCTCTTCCCCCTGTGAATTAAAAATCGGAAAAATATTTTTTTCTTTTCCTTTAAAGAAACCGTAAGAGTAAAGAATATTTGCGTTTAGTCCGTCAAGAAGAATAATTGTAAACGAACTTTCTTCGGAAGACTTTTCGACCATTTCAGCATCTATGGCATGATGATCAAAAGTTTTAACGTAAAATCCTTTTTTTAATAAGGAATACTTTATAGGTTTTACAATGTCTTCAATATAATCAACGATTTCTTCATGAGGATGAAGTATAAGGCATGGAATTGCCCCATCCAGTATAAGGCTCAGCACTTCTCCACTAGTTAATTCTATGTTTGAACTAATTTTATTGCGTTTCATTATTCTACTTTCAATTTATATATGCAAGAATATTGCCAAATTATTATATTTTGGCATACTCAGTTCGATAATAAACAAGATCATATCCGACAATATAATTATTCAACAATCTGAGTGTTTTAGAGCGGCATAAACATAATCCACTTTAAGTATAGACCCAACCTCGCATAAAAATTTTTATAAATAATAATGGTAACAAACTGGAAATGGCTGAAAGTGAGGTGTAAATAGTAAATTCTAATACAGAAATATCCCATTTTCGGCAGTCCGGCAACCGGTAGCAAACAGCCTTAGGCCCGAAACTTTGCGTCCCATTCTTTCAAATGGTTTGCCATTATCGTTTACCACAATACTTAATAAAAATACTACTACTCTTTTAAATATTGTCAATTATTAGTTTATGGTTTAGTTTAAGTTATAATTAAATTTTAACTTAGGTCATCAGGCTTGGAAATCGCCTTTAATTTACCAAGTTCATACAACGCACTTTCGTGAAGAACCTTCAATTCTTCTTCCATATCTGTATGTTCCTGCTCAATTTTTGCTATCTCAACACATTTATTCCTTAAACTTTCATTATTAAAAGAATCCTTGAGTTTAAACATTTTGTAGACAGATTCACCTAGCTGCTTAATTGCTTTCGACTGTTTTTTCTTATTATTTGATATTCTATTCTTAATTTTAACAGTTCCATATGCTTCCTTTGACCTGATATTTACAACTCTTAGGCCCTTACTTATACTATTTTTTAATACCGACAATATATCGCCGTTATCATTGTGTTCTGACATTACATACTCCCTGTTTTTTAATTATTTATAATGATTACCTTTCTATTTAAATAAAATCAATTCAAATAATATTATATTGATACCAAATTCCGGTATTAGTAATAAAGCTAACTATTATCAGGTATCTTTAAATTCAATATTCAGTATATTCCCTAATCAATTTCTTTTCCATAAATTAAAAAATGTTTAGAAACGTATATTACGGCTGGTTCATTGTAGCCGCGGGATTAATAATTATTTCCCTTGACGGACTTCTTCTTTATTCTTTTGGTATTTATATGCCTTACCTTAAGGAGTCTTACGGGGCCTCACACCTTCAAAGCGCTTCTCTTTTCTCAATTAGAAATATTGTTTTTGCAGTTTCAATGATAATATCGGGAAGGCTTATCGACAGGTATAACCCAAAATGGGTCATATTCATAGGTGGTTTCACGGCTGTTGCAGGTATGTTCCTTACAGCATATGCAACGAATATGTGGCAGTTGGTTTTAACTTACGCAGTATTACCTGGTATAGGAAATGGTTTTTACTATATTCCAAGTATCGCAATAATTAGCAGGTGGTTTAAGAAAAAAAGGGCCCTTGCTATTGGTATTGCAACACTCGGGGTACCTATAAGCGGCATGATTATCAGCCCGCTTACCGCCTGGCTTATTTCAAACAAGGGGTTAAGTAATTCCCTGATGATTTTATCATTACTTCTTTTTGGCCTCTTATTAAGTGCATTTGTAATGCGGTCGGCCCCTGGAAGTAATGAATTAACAGACAGCAATTCTGCCGACAATTCTCAGTCTGAAGATAAATCAGTTAACTGGACCGTGCGTGAAGCAACCAGCACCTCTTCATTCTGGATTCTATATACAATTTTTTTCCTGGGAATGAATACATTTCTTATCATCCTGGTGAACCTGTTTGATTACGCAAAAGAATCAGGGATTGACCCACTTGTTGCTTCAGGGGCTCTTGCTGCAATTGCTTTTGGCAGTATATTCGGAAGGCTTTTCTTTTCGGGTGTATTAACAAAATACCTCGACAACAGAAAGGTGCTTTTTACCAGCTATTTTCTTGAAGCCCTGTCAATATTAATAATAATCTATAGTCAGTCAGTATGGTCTCTTTACCTTTTTGGATTCCTGTTTGGCTTTTTCTACAGCGGACATATGCCTATATTTCCAACAATACTTAGCCAGTATTTCGGCACTAAG
This sequence comes from Candidatus Dadabacteria bacterium, assembly GCA_030624695.1. Classification (GTDB taxonomy): domain Bacteria; phylum Desulfobacterota_D; class UBA1144; order Nemesobacterales; family JAJCZQ01; genus JAJCZQ01. The sequence goes on from JAUXJP010000029.1 coordinate 7,195, forward strand.
AACATTGGGTCTATATTCGGCGTTTCTGCAACCGGGTTTTCACTGGCTTCTATAACCGGACCACTTCTGGCCGGATACCTTGTAGATACAACCGGCACTCATTTCATGGCTATTATTGTTGCGACTATTATTTGTTTTATTACTGCATTAAGTACTTTTTTTATTACCGTACCCAAAACAAGGGAGGCTCGTATTTAATTTGGTGTTGTTTTAGTCACCAATTAAAATATACTTTTATTTATGTTTGGAGTTGGTACAAGTGAGTTAGTAATAATCCTGATAATTGCCCTTCTAATATTGGGTCCCAAGGAGATTCCCAAAGTGGCAAGGACCATTGGAAAGGGTATGCGGGAACTTCAGAGAGCAAAAGACGAACTTAAAAAGAACATTGAGTTTGAAGAGGAAACAGTATCACAGGTGAAATCAGATTTCCGTGAGATGATAAATGAGACCGAAGAAGAAATAAAATCCGAATTTAAAAGCCCTCCCCCAGAAACAAAAGACCAGGACAATTTGTCATAGAACTATGGGAAATTAGTAGTGAAACTAAAAAACTTTATTCAAATTTCTATTTAGGCTGTTTTTCCATCTATTGGGAGCAAACAAAAACTGGTTGTCTTGCTCAGTTTGACTGAGGATCCTGTTTTTCAGAAATTAGTGCTATGATCATCAAGGGGATTACACTCACTACAGTTTTAATTATTTCTTGTGTGCTTTAAGCTCTTCCTCCATCTGTTTTTTTTCTTCTGCCCTGATTCGGTTAAGTTTGTCCATCTGCTGCGAGGAAAGTATTACACTCAACTTCTTGTCGGTTTCCTTCTCCGACTGCTGGAGTTCATCCTTCATTTTTTCGAGTTTAAATATTCCGGGCTTCTCACCTTTTGAAGGGTCAAACCCATATTTCTTAAAAACACTCATTGTTTCATTGAAATCTGATAAAAATATAGGCATTACTTCGGTCTTCTGTTGATCAGTCAAATCCAGCTTGGTAGAGATGTTGTTAAAATATTTTTCAAATCCTTCAGGTGTAGAATTATCTGCTGCGGTAATAAAAGGGAATATAAAAATGCATAAAATTAACAATAAAATATTTCTAACTGCTTTCATGGACGACCCTCCGAGGGGATAAATATTTCTGAATATATTACCATCAAATCACCCGGAATATATTAAAATAGTACATTCTGTTCTTGCCTTTGGTAACTGTCTTGGATACAATCATGGAGACTTTTATCCGGGAGTTTCCGCATTGCCAAAAATTACAATTGACGATATCGAATTAGAAGTAG
>JAUXJP010000170.1 GCA_030624695.1 Candidatus Dadabacteria bacterium
AAGTGCAAGGGCTGAATCAAAATCTTCGTCACCCAATTCGGGATAGTAAAGTTCTAACTGCCATGTTGTAAGCATCCCTTTATATACAATGGTTTTGCTGGAAAAACTTGATACATAAAAGTATTCACCGCCTTTTGTTTCGGAAAACCTTATCTGGTTCTCAGCACGCCTGCGGATAATATATAATTTTCTCTCAAAATCTATTCCCGGCTGCGTGCCGGCAGATCTTTTAATAAATACCTGTACAATTCCAGGCTCAAAAGATTTTGCAGTTTCGCCAAGACTTGAGTTATCAGTTGGTACATCCCTCCAGCCAAGTACTTCCTGGCCTTCTTCCTCAACAATCTTATTAAACATATCCCTTGCAAGTGTTGATTCGGATGTATCAGGTGACAGGTATATCATACCCACACCGTAATCTTCGTAATCAGGAAGTTCTATACCGTTATCCGGACATACCTTTTTAAAAAATTTATGAGGTTTTTGCAGCAATATACCGGCTCCATCGCCTGTATTTGCTTCACAGCCACATGCACCCCTGTGTTCGAGGTTTCTTAGTATCTCAAGGGCCTGCTCGACTATTTTATGGGATTTTTTCCCTTTTATATTTACAATAAACCCTATCCCGCATGCATCATGTTCAAAATTCGGGTCATAAAGTCCTTGTTTAGGGGGCAATCCTAATCTCTTCATAAGAAACACCTTAGTTTTTATAAAATTTTGAAGTTAACGTGGTTAAATGGAAAATAATATATGGTGCTGCAATTTGACCCCAAAATAAACCATCAATAGGCCTATTATACCATATAATAGTGAATTTTTACATTTTTAGTCAAATTATTTGTATCTGCTTGTTATGGGCATTCGCCTGTCTTTACCGAATGCTTTGGTAGTAATTTTAATACCCGGGGGGCTCTGTCTTCTTTTATATTCGTTTTTATCAACCATTTTTACTATTTTTTCTGTTAAATCTTTATTTTCACCGGATTTTATAATTTCTTTTATGCCCAGGTCATCTTCAATATAAAGCTTCAAAATACGGTCAAGTTCTTCATAAGGCGGAAGCGTATCCGTATCCTTCTGATCAGGACGGAGTTCAGCTGAAGGCTCTTTCGTTATTATTGTTTTTGGAATAATATCTTTTTTCGAAGATTTATTATAAGACTTTGCAAGCATGTACACCAATGTTTTAGGTATATCTTTAATAACTGCAAACCCGCCTGCCATATCTCCGTATAAAGTAGCATAGCCGACGCTCATCTCACTCTTATTCCCTGTTGTTAATACGAGGTGTCCGAATTTGTTTGAGAGTGCCATAAGTATGTTGCCCCTTATTCTTGCCTGTAGATTCTCTTCCGCCTCGTTTAGGGCAGTGTTCTTAAATAGTTCACTTAAACCATCCAGATAGGAATTAAATATATCCTGTATCGGAACGGTAATATTTTTTATGTTAAGATTCCTGGAAAGCAGCTTTGAATCTTTAACGCTCCCTTTAGAGCTGATTTCGGAAGGCATTAATATCCCGACAACGTTTTGACTCCCAAGGGCTTCCTGGGCTATTACGGCAACCAAAGCCGAATCTATCCCACCGCTAAGACCAATAACTACCTTTTTAAATCCATTTTTTCTTACGTAGTCCCTGGTCCCCGTAATGAGTGCTCTTAGTATTTCGTTTTCTTCATTATAAAATCTTGATTTACTGCTTTTTATTCTTCTTTTGTCCTTTTTCTTTATCGGTTCAAGCTTTATGGTTTTTACTTCCTGCCTGCCTGTTTTCTTTTTATAAGGCATAACAAGCTCCCGCCCATCCAGGTCTGTAATAAGCAACTTTTCTTCAAAACTCTTTGCACGGGAAATTACTTCACCGGATTTGCTAATTACAGAACTGCTGCCATCGAATACAAGCTCATCCTGGCCCCCAACCATATTACAAAAACCAATTACGCAGGAATACTGTTTAGCCCTTTCCTTTAACATGTTTTCCCTTAAAACAGGCTTTTCCGTGTGATAGGGAGATGAGGAAATATTGACAATAAGCCCCGCATTCCCCTTTGTTACCTGTTTTTTTGTAGGGTTACCTGAATACCATATATCCTCACAAATATTTACTCCAAAAGTTATATCACCGGCTTTAAACACTGTTGTTTCTTTGCCCGGCTGGAAATACCTGTCTTCATCAAATACACCGTAATTTGGCAAACGGGTCTTCCTGTATATTCCTCTTATTTCATTGTTTTGAATTATTGCAGCTGCATTATATGCACAACTTTTATAATCAACAAAACCTACTATCACTATCAAGGAACCTGATGCTTTTTTTATTTCTTTCAGCGAATTAATATTGTCCTTAATAAAGCTTTTTTTCAGCAACAGGTCTTCAGGCGGATATCCTGTGATCGCCATTTCAGGAAAACAGATAATGTCTGCACCATTCGCTTTGGCCTGCTCTATATGGCGGACTATGTTATTCGTATTCCCGGCAATATCACCGACGCAGCTGTTTATCTGTGCAAGTGCAAGTCTGATATTCATAATTGACGATAATTATACACTTTTAAGGCCGGTTTTTTTATTAACTGAATTTTATTAATATATGCAGTATATTCGCACTAAAGTGGAAAAAGATGCTTGACCAAAGAGTTTTGGTCTTCAAATAAAGGTAACCCATAACCAAAGAAGGAAAAAATGTTAACCCGTTTTTAATACAAACCCCCAGGCCGCCTGTTGTTGCACATACAATTACAAGGTGTGCAATTGCAAATAAAAAACTAACTGCAATTACGGCCCTGTAATCATTACCCAGTTCTTTCTGTAAATATCCCCTAAAGAACACCTCTTCCGGAATTGCTACTAATACAAGCTGTATAAGAAAAAAAGAATAACCTGCTTCCCTGATGCCCGGGTGTTTGCCGGAGATTAATCCATAAGAAACCAAAACCAGAAGATAAACGGCCAGCACCCCAAGTGAAAGTAAAACACCCTTAAAAAATCCCGGGGAATTAAAATTAAAATAGTTATATTCCGTATTTACCAGGAAGGGGATTAATAACATAAGAGCAGCACTTATGGAAAAGACAGTGCCTGAATCAAGAAAATGCTTTAAAGTGAATACGGAGAGTATTAATAACAGATACGAGAGAACAGGTTTCATATACTCTCTCGTGAAAACAAATTGAGCCATAAATAATTATATCAGAAATCCGGGGATATTAATCCTTGGGGCCAATAATAGTCTTAATTGCCAATCTTTGAACTTTTTATGTCACAACCCTGCTGGTTTACTGTAATATAAGAACTTCCTTCAATAGCTAACTTTTTGGCCTGGCATTCTGTCCCATCAGTCCAGCTTACAACTATGTCAGCTTCAGTTTCCTTTTTTAGTCCAAAATGAAGTGGCAGCATATCCTGTTCACAGCAGCCTTTACCACCGGATACTGTTTTGTACTGACTGCCAAGTTTAGTAGTTACCATCACTTTTGAACCAATTGCAGAAGTGTTGGTAGTTGTCCCGTTACCTATAAGATTTACAACTATGTTGTTGTTGCCGTTTCCACTGTTCTTAT
>JAUXJP010000122.1 GCA_030624695.1 Candidatus Dadabacteria bacterium
ATTCCATATACAGCACTGCCGTAACCACTACCCGGCGTGTTTATATGAAGCAGTATCTGCCTCGCAGAAATACATGCACCCAGGACAGCACTTAATATAGATATCCCATAATGAGTAGGATGAATTCCAAAGCGGAGATTCATCATTGCTCCGAGTGCAACTCCCAGCATAGCAAGCCTTTGCAAAAGGCAAAGTGGGCAGGGAAATTCCCCTTTTCCAAACTGCATGTAATATGCACCCAGCAGAATTCCGCAGATCCCGAGTATTGCTACTGCATTAATGTTCCTGGCAAGTGAAGCGTTCATAGATTTATATTTAAAGTGGAAGTTGCATGGTGTAAAAACCAGGCCGTACAAAGTACAAGTGTGATAATGAATAAATATATTGCAATACTCCTCATACCAAACCAGGCCATTAGCATGATTATTAAAAATAAAAGGAAAAGTCCTGCCATCATAATAATTTCACCTGAAATTAAATTTACGGTTTAAAAGCTTCTGAACCAAGCTCAGAATGACAACCGCTTATTATCTCAAATCCTTATAATTTCTTACTATAATTTCAACTGCCTCGTCAATTTCATCCGCTGTGTTTTCCTCACTGAAGCTAAACCGCATACTTGCATACGCCTCATCATCAGAAAGGCCTATGGCCTTGAGAACAAATGAGGGTGAAGTCTCGAAGTTAGTACAGGCCGAACTCTGGGAACACCTTATCCCCTCACCATCGAGCATCATTATTAGTTTTCTACCATCTATATCACCAAACATAATATTTGTGGTATTACATATTCTTTTTTCAGTTGAACCGTTTACCCTGGCACCCGGTATTTTCTCGAGAATCATACTTTCAAAACGGCTCCTGACCTCACACATGTGTTTAACAGTTTGTTTTAAGTTCTCTTTCCTGATCTCTGCTGCTTTTCCCATTCCTACTATCCCGGGAAGATTTTCAGTTCCGGGACGAAATCCTTCTTCCTGGAAACCTCCGAACAAGACCGGATGAATAGTTAGCTTATCCCTGGTGTAAACAGCCCCTATTCCCTGAGGTGCATGAAATTTATGAGCAGCAAGTGCCAGGTAATCTATATCCATTCCTGTTATTTTAAATTCAAGCTTCCCCACAGCCTGTGCAGAGTCAGTGTGAAAAGGGACTCCATTATCCTTGCAAATTCTGGCGATACTTTCTATGTCCTGAATAACACCTGTCTCATTGTTTACCCACTGTATGGAGACAAGGTCGGTTTCCTTTTTAAGGGCTTTTTCAAGGTCTTCCAAATTCAGGAAACCGGAAGAATCAACTTTAAGGTATTCGATCTCCACGCCGTGAATTTCGAGAAAGCTGCACATCTTGTTTATCGAAGAATGCTCCACGTTCGAGATCACTATCCTAGACTTCTCCCTGGCACCTAGAGTACAGGAATAAAGCACAAGGTTATTAGCTTCTGTCCCTGAGCTTGTGAATATTATATTTTCCGGCCCGCAGCCCAATAGATCAGCCAGGTGCTGCCTTGCATTAGCAAGGTATTTCCTTGCACGCTCGCCCGTAGAATGAATACTTGAAGGATTTCCAAACTCTTCCCCAAGTACTTTACATACCTCTTCCCTTACCTCGGGAAGGGGTTTAGTCGTAGCATTATTATCGAAATATATCTCTTTATGACTGTTTTGCTTGCTCATTATCGCTTCTGCTCTCTAACTCTCCAGGTAATAATATTGTAATACACGGATTTTCATCTACATCATTCTTAGGACCAAGATATGAAATAAGATTTATGCTTTCAGATACCCCTTTATTTGTTAAATCGACTTCAAAGCCAAATACATTGGAACGGTTGTCCTGCCTGTATACCCTAATGTAGTAGATAAGCTGGTTTATAATCTTCCCCAGTCTTTTAATCTCTGTCTCACCCTTCTTTACAGCTTCTTCGTCTGGTTTTATATGGCTTTCCCACACTCCGGAAGTCGTAAATAAGGGAAGAGGAATACCACTTTGTTGGCCATATTCACTAATATCAATCTGCCTGCCATCTGTAATGTCGGAATTTCTGTTTTTAATAAAATTTTCCATTGCTCTTTTCACCGCACACCATTAATATAACAGCATATTATCATTGCTTTTAATTTAAATTCCAAATTTATTAATGTTAAAAAAGGAAGACAATATTTATTATGCCGGCAAATAATATTCAATTAATCCCCGTCAATTCATTCCCGGAAATAAACCCCGGGGACAACCTTCCGTTGATTATAAGTGGTACAATAAAAAAAGAAGGTATTGAATTAAGTAATAATGACATTGTTGTTGTAGCACAAAAGATAGTATCAAAGGCCGAGAAAAGAGTTGTTAATTTAAAGAATGTTAAACCTACGGCTTTTTCAAAGTCCGTAGCAAAAGAGGTTGCAAAAGACCCCAGGCTTGTTGAAGTAATTCTTGCCGAGACTAAAAAAATCATCAGGATGGATATGAGAAAAGAAGGCCATGGCCGGCTCATCGTTGAAACAAGGGACGGACTTATCCTTGCAAATGCAGGAGTTGATACTTCAAATGTTTCCGGAGGTGATTCTGTAACTCTTTTACCTCTGGATTCTGACAAATCCGCAGATAAGATCAGAAATAGTATTTTAAAAAAACTTGGCAAAAAAATTGCCGTTATAATCACTGATACTGTTGGCAGGCCGTGGAGAGAAGGCTTGGTGGACATTGCAATTGGATGTTCAGGGATTGCGCCTCTTGATGATAAGAGAGGACAAAAAGACTCAAGGGGATTCTTACTTAATGCAACTGTTATGGCAACTGGTGACCAGGTGGCATCTGCAGCCGGGCTTCTGATGGACAAAAACAGCCAAACGCCCCTGATTATAGTAAAAGGAATTAACTATAAAAAGGGGAACAAGGGTTCAAAGTCCTTAATAAGGGAATCAAAAAACGATCTTTTCAGGTAATAAATATTTTTAGTGAACATATATAGCAAGGCCTTTTATTATGAGCCATGCAATAACACAGGCAAGAAGCCAGTAATCCTTTAGCAAGACCTCAATAGGATCACCCTTTGACTTCTTTCGTGCAAGGTACACGTATCTTACCACACCAAAACATGCCAAAGGAATAGTTATAAGAATAAACCCCATGCTTGTATTAATAAGATATATGGAATAGGTAATAATTGATGACGCAGCAAATACAACAAGCATGTAATCCAAAAAAACCTTGTCATATTTGGCAAGTACCTTTCTGAATGTTTTATTCTCCAAAGACATATTCAGCTCTGACCTTCTTTTGCCAAAGGCAAGCAAAAGGGAAAGAAATAGTGTGGTTAACATCAGCCACCCTGAGACAGAAAGCCCTGAAGAAGCTCCGCCACCTGCAATCCTGAGTAAAAAACCACCTGCAATGCAGAGTGATTCTATTATTACCAGGTTTTTAAGACCCAGTGAATATGAAGCTGTTAAAACAAGATACGATAAAAGGATAATTGTAAAACTGTTATTTATTTTAAGTGCAATAAAAATACTTACAATCAGAAGAAACAGTGCTAAAACAAGTGCATTACCGGGTTTTACCCTTCCGGAAGCTATGGGCCTGTTTTTTTTTACCGGATGATTTTTATCATTATCTACATCAAATAAATCGTTGAATATATAACCAACTGAAGAGGCTAGTGAGAAAGAAAAAAATGAAAGGATAGCAGTAAAAAAAATCTCAAAACTACTGAAAACAATCCCCCCAAAAAAAGCCGGTGCAACTACAAGTAAATTCTTAACCCAGTGCACCGGACGCAGTAAATAAAACAGGTCCTTTACTATATTGTTCATCTTCATACCATTCTACTAATTCTTAATTTTATATCAATCAAGGTGTATATTAGATAGTATGTCCAAAAAAAGTATTGATGATTTTATAATAATTGCCCACCGCGGTGCAAGTGAATACGAGCCGGAAAACACGTTTTCCTCATTTGATAAGGCAGTTGAACTTGGGGCCCAAATGATAGAATTTGATGTCAGGTTAAGTCTTGATAACAAGCTTGTTGTAGTGCATGATCCAAGGGTTAACAGGACAACCAATGGCAAGGGAAGAGTCAGGGATAAAACTGCCCATGAACTTCTGACACTCGATGCCGGAGAAGGAAATCGTATCCCATTGGTGGAGGAAATTTTTAAAAGATATTCCGGGAAAGTTAAATTTGTTATAGAACTTAAAGATTATAATACCGAAGAGCCTGTTTTAAGGCTCATTGAAAAGTACGGCATGATTGAAGATATATATATTGTTTCATTCAGTAAACGCATCCTAAAAAAGATTAAATACCTGGAGCCTAAAGTAACAACCGGACTCATCAAACTGCTTCCAACTAACATAGCAAGGGACTGTAAAGACTGCGGGGCTGATGTAATTGCTGTATTTAGGTATTTTATAAATAAAAAACTGATTGAAAGTACAAAAA
>JAUXJP010000015.1 GCA_030624695.1 Candidatus Dadabacteria bacterium
AGCTATGATAAGGGATATTCCATTTCCTATTCCATGTTCGGTAATTTGTTCACCAATCCACATAACAAGCATAGCACCTGAAGTTAATGTTATTACTGTCGTTAATCTAAAACCCCAACCAGGATCAGTGGCTATAGAAGACCCAATTCCAGCCTCGCCGAATCCACCACTTTCAAGAGTGATTGCAAGCATAAAACCCTGGACCAGACAAATAAGAATTGTTCCGTATCTTGAATATTGATTTATTTTTCTTCTTCCTGCTTCACCTTCTTTTTGCATAGCCTCGAGTGTAGGAAATGCTTTTACAAGAAGTGACATAATAATCGAAGAAGTAATGTAGGGCATTACACCAAGTGCAAATATCGATGCCTGCTCAAGTGCTCCACCAGAGAACATATTAAGAATATCGAAGATAGTACCACTGGTTTGTTCAAAGAGTCTTGATATCTGTTCTGGATCAATACCAGGAATTGGTACGAATACACCAAGCCTGTAAGCAACAAGCATAAAAGCCGTGAATAATAATTTTTTATTTAATTCAGGAATCTTTGGTATTGAAGAAACATTAGTGCTCATAAGATTTCAATTTTACCGCCAGACTTCTCCACTTTTTCAATTGCTGATTTTGTTGCAGCATTGACATGGACAACTAATTTCTTATCTAAATCTCCATTTCCTAACAGTTTAATTTTTTGTTTACCCGTTACCAAACCACTAGATACTAAATCTTCTACGGAGATTGTCTGACCGTCTTTGAATTTAGATAAATCTTTTATATTTACAATGTCATATAATTTCTTGAAAAGGCTTGTAAATCCTCTTTTTGGTACTCTTAGTTTAAGGGGAGTCTGACCACCTTCAAACCATCTTGAAACACTTCTTCCAGATCTTGAACGTTGCCCATTATGCCCTTTCCCACAGGTTTTACCCTGGGAACCATGGCCTCTTCCAACTCTTTTGGATGTTTTTGTTGAACCGCTTTTTGGTGATAGTTTTTCAAGCATTTATTTACCCTTAAATTAGTTATTCAAATAATGTTTTGGTAAATCCAAATCATTTACTTCTTTATCTCTTGTTAACGCAACCTGTTCAGGCACTCTTAACTCTGAAAGACCTTTTATAACTGCCAATACAACATTCAGTGGATTTCTTGATCCAAGTACTTTTGAGAGCACATCGTGAATACCAGCCAGTTCTATAACAGCCCTTACCGCACCACCAGCAATTACTCCGGTACCGGGAGCTGCAGGCATAAGTTTTACTTTACTTGAAATATGTGTTGCTACTATTTCATGAGGAATAGTTGAGCCGTGTCTTGGAACTTCAACAAGGCTTTTCTTAGCTTTTTCAATCGCTTTTCTTATTGCATCAGGTACCTCGTTGGATTTTCCTAAACCGGTACCAACAATACCATCACCATTACCTACAACAGCTAATGCAGTAAAACCAAATCGTTTACCGCCTTTGGTAACTTTTGCTACACGCCTTATGTGTACAATTTTTTCATTTAATTCAAGACCGGCTGGGTCAATATGTTTATTCTGCAAATAAAATTCCTCCTAAAAAACTAAACCGCCTTCTTTTAGTGCATCGGCCAATGCTTTAACTCTGCCATGATACGGGAATCCGCCTCTGTCAAAACGAACTGTTTTAATACCTGCTTCATTTGCAAGTTCCGCCAATACTTTTCCCACACAACCAGCTGCATCAATTTTTGTTGATACATTTTTCTCTGTTCCTTTTATTACTTCAATTACCTTCGGTGTTAAAGTAGATACGCTAACCAAAGTTGCTTTATTAACATCATCTATTATTTGTGCATATATATTTTTACTGGATTTAAATACTGAGATTCTTGGTACTTGTTCCGTTCCGAATATTTTTTTTCTTATTCTTTTATGCCTGAAGTTTTTCTTAATTTTTCTTGATGCCTTTTTTATCATTTCTTAGCTCCTGCTTTACCAGGTTTTAATCTTAATTCTTCCCCTCTATATCTTACGCCTTTACCCTTGTAAGCATCAGGTTTTCTTATTTTTCTTATATTAGCAGCAGTTTCTCCAACTACCTGTTTGTTAATACCTTCAAGTGTCAGCAGTGTTCCCCTGTCTTCAACCTTGGCAGTTATACCCTGAGGGAGATTAAAATCTACTGTGTGTGAAAAACCTAATGTAAGTTTTAATTTATCGTTACCGTTAAGTTCAGCTTTATAACCGGTACCTACAATCTCAAGCGTTTTAGAAAATCCTTCTGTTACTCCAGTAACTGAATTTAACAATAAAGATCTTACAAGACCATGAAAAGCCTTGGTTCTCTTTAGATTGTTTTCACGGCCAACCCGAATGTTTCCATCTTCAATAGATGTAGTTATACCCTGTGGTACATTTACATTCAGCTGTCCCTTGGGACCTTTAACCATGATCTCATTGTTTTTTGTTTCAACATTAACGCCTTCCGGCAGTTTTATTGGTTTTCTTCCAATACGTGACATAATAATCCTCTAATTAACTGTACAGATAATCTCTCCGCCAACCCCTAACTTCCTTGCATTTGTACCTGTCATAATCCCTTTAGAAGTTGAGAGTATTGAGATACCCATACCAGCTGTAACCCTTGGTATATGGTGCTTATTAACGTAAACCCTTCTACTAGGTTTACTCGTTCTCTTAATTGCATTTATTACAGGTAGTCCGTTACCTGTATATTTAATTTTTATTTTAATATCTTTCTTTATACCTTTTTCAATTATGTCCACGTTATTTAAATAGCCTTCTTCTTTTAGTACATTAGCTATGTGGTTTTTTAAAATAGAATGAGGCACAACAACTTCTTTATGCTTTGCTAATATTGCATTTCTAATTCTACTTAACATATCTGCTATAGGATCTGTCATTTATATATCTCCATTAAAACTATAAACTTGCTTTTCTAACTCCAGGTATTAAACCAAAGTTCGCAAGTTTTCTGAAACAAATTCTGCATGTTCCAAACTTTCTTAAATATGCTCTTTGCCGGCCGCATATATTGCACCTGTTGACTTTCCTAACTTTAAATTTAGGTTCTTTTTTAGTTTTCTCTAACAGTGCTTTTCTAGTCATAGTCTCCTCTTAATTCTTTAAAAATGGCAATCCAAACAATTGAAGCATTTCTTTAGTTTCATCGTCCGTATTCGATGTTGTTACAAATGTAATATTCATTCCCTTAACAAGTTGAATCTTACTATAATCAACTTCAGGAAAAATGACGTGTTCTCTAATGCCAAGAGTGTAGTTTCCATTTCCGTCAAATGCTTTATGTGATATACCTTTAAAATCTCTTACTCTTGGTAGAGACAAATTGATTAGCCGGTCAAGGAATTCATACATCATAGTTCCCCGAAGGGTTACCATACAACCGATGGGCAGATCTTCTCTTAATTTAAATCCTGCAATTGATTTTTTCGCTCTTGTTATTACAGGTCTCTGGCCTACTATCGCACCAAGTTCCTCAACAGCTTCTTCAATAATCTTGGTATTTCTGCCAGCATCTGTGGCTTTTCCAAGACCCATATTTAAAACAATTCTTTCAATTTTAGGTACCTGCATAATATTTTTATATGAAAACTTTTTCATTAAGCCTGGTACTATTGTATCTTTGTATATAGTTTTAAGCCTAGGTGTCATTAAATTTCCTCACCACTTTTCTTACTAATTCTTACTTTTTTACCTTTTTCACTTAACTTATATCCGGCTCTTGTAGGTGAATTAGATTCAGGGTCTATAAGCATTACATTTGACAGATCTATACCAAGTTCTTTTTCAACAATACCGCCAGCTTGGTTTTGCTGTGATGGCTTGCTATGTCTTTTTACAACGTTGACTTTCTCTACAATAACCCTGTTTTGTGCCTTAAGCAGTTTTAGTACTTTGCCTGTTTTACCTTTGTCTTTTCCTGCTGTTACGTAAACTAAATCACCGGATTTTATTTTTGTTTTCATTTCTAATTATTTACCGTTTTATTTTTAAACTACTTCTGGAGCTAATGATATTATTTTCATATAGCCTTTAGTCCGTAGTTCTCTTGCAATAGGACCGAATACCCTAGTACCAATTGGTTCGTTATCCTTGTCTATTATTACAGCAGCGTTATTATCGAAACGGACATATGATCCGTCGTTTCTTCGTTGTTCTTTTCTTACTCTTACTAATACAGCTTTAAGCACAGCACCTTTATCAACCTTAGCATTTGGTATTGCTTCTTTAACAGAAACAACAACTACATCGCCAAGACGTGCATATTTTCTTCTGGAACCACCAAGCACCTTTATACAAAATAGTCTCTTAGCTCCTGTGTTATCTGCTGAATCTAAATATGAACTCGACTGAATCACTAAAATACTCCTTTAACTATTCAAAAATCTTATTGGCTTTTTCAATTACTTTACTAACACGCCATCTTTTTGTCTTACTAATAGGTTTTGATTCAACAATTAATACCTTGTCACCAACACCACATTGATTCGTATCATCATGTACTTTAAAAGTTGAATTCCATTTAATAGGTTTTCTATATTTCGGATGATTTTTAATTCTGGCGACGTCTACTATAACGGTCTTATCCATTTTATCCCCGACTACAAATCCAATCTGTGATTTTAATCTTCCTCTAGGCATTAAAAACTCCCAATTAAACTCTTTTTTCCCTTTTTACAGTTTCTAAACGTGCGATATCTTTTTTCAACTGTTTAATTCTGGCATAATTTGTAATCTGCTGTGTTGATACCTGCATCCTTATATTAAACAGCTCTTCTTTTAAGTCTTTCTCTGTCTTTGCAAATTCATCATCTGACAACTGTCTTATTTCTTCGGCTTTAGGCATTAGAACAAACCTCCGAATTCTCTTTTAATAATTCTTGTCTTTAAAGGTAATTTATACATAGCCAGTTTAAAAGCATCATTTGCAAGCTCTTCCGATACACCGCTTATTTCATACAGAAGCTGTCCTCTTTTTACCGGAGCTACCCAATGAGAAACATCGCCCTTACCTTTACCCATTCTTGTCTCTGCGGCAGTCTTTGTCATTGGTTTATCGGGAAAAACTCTTATCCAGAGTTTTGCGCCTCTTTTAACTTTCCTTGTTATTGCAATACGGCAAGCCTCAATTTGTTGTGCAGTAATTTTTCCGTTTTCAAGTACCTGTATCGCATATTCTCCGAAGGAGATTATTGCCCCTCTTGTGGCTTTACCCTTAATACGGCCTTTATGCATTTTTCTATATTTAGTTTTCTTTGGCTGTAACATTATTTTTTCTTATTAATTTGCCTGTTTTAATTTTTTTTCTATGACTTCGCCTTTAAAAATCCAAACCTTAATTCCAATTATTCCATATGTTGTGTGGGCTTCTGTAAAACCATAATCTATATCAGCCCTTAAAGTACCCAGAGGTACACGCCCTTCCCTGTACCATTCTTTTCGGGCAATTTCTGCACCACCAAGCCTTCCGGATACCATGATCTTTATTCCAAGGGCACCGATTCTAATTGCTGAAGAAATACAGCGTTTCATTGCTCTCCTGTATGCTACCCTTCTTATCAACTGCAGTGCACAATTTTCAGCTACAAGCTGTGCATCTATTTCAGGTCTTTTCACTTCCCTAATATCAAGATAGATCTCTTTTCCGGTAATCTTATTTAATTTTTTTCTTAATTGTTCAATTTCCTGGCCTTTTCTCCCGATAAGAATGCCAGGCCTTATTGAGTAAATTACAACCCTTACTCTTTCAGAAGCGGCCCTTTCTATTTCAATTTTTGATATACCGGCCTGGTAAAAAGATTTTTTAATCAAATCTCTTATTTTTACATCTTCATGAAGGAGTTCTGTATACCTGTTCTTTTCAGCATACCACTTTGAATCCCAACTTGTTGTTATGCCCAATCTAAGTCCAATAGGATTAACTTTCTGTCCCAAATTAAAGCCCCCTTTCTTCTAACACAATAGTTACATGACTCATTCTTTTTAACCTAGGCGTAGCACGTCCCATTGCCCTGGATCTAAATCTTTTAAGTACAGGACCTTTAGAAGCTATTGCTGATTGAACGTATAAAGAATCTGTATCTGTATGCCCTTTTTCAGAGGCATTTGCTACAGCAGACTTTAACAACTTTGCCAATACAGGTGAAGCTTTTTTCCTGGAATTAGTAAGGACAGAAAATGCTTCCTCAACATTCTTTCCCCTAATAAGATCAAGTACAATACTTACCTTTTTGGGTGATACTCTCATAAATTTCAATATTGATTTCGATACCATCTCTTATTTCCTTACTATCTTCCCTTCATTCTTTTTGCTTTTTTATCACCAGGTACGTGCCCATGGTATGTCCTTGTTGGAGAAAATTCTCCGAGTTTATGACCTACCATATGTTCAGATACGTATACCGGTATAAATTTTCTACCATTATACACACCGAATGTTAAGCCGATCATTTCCGGTATAACCATAGATGACCTTGACCAGGTCTTAATAATCTTACTGCTACCGGTTTGGCTCACTGCTTCGACCTTTTTTAATAATTTAGGGTCTATATATATTCCTTTTTTACTTGACCTTGGCATACATTCTCCTTAATCCATTCCATAACCAATACGTCTAGGTTTAACTATATATTTATCAGTTCTTTTATTTTTTCTTGTTTTATAACCAATAGTAATCCATCCCCATGGTGATACAGGGTGAGGGTTACCTTTTGATGCTTTTCCTTCTCCACCACCGTGTGGATGATCAACGGGGTTCATAGCTACACCTCTAACATGTGGCCTCTTACCCCTGTGCCTGTTACGACCGGCTTTACCTATTGTTATCAGTTCGTGCTCTGAATTACCCACTTTGCCAACAGTGGCATAACAGTTTATATGAATTAATCTTATTTCACCGGATTTTAATTTAAGTTGGGCATAATTGCCTTCTCTGGCTGTAATCTGGGCAGAACTACCTGCAGAACGTATTAGTTTTGCACCTGCCCCAGGTTTTAGTTCAATATTATGAACAACAGTACCTACTGGTATTTTATGGATTGGAAGGGCATTCCCAACTTTTACTTCCACATCAGGTCCTGATGCTAACTCATCACCAATTTTAATATCTTCCGGAGCAATTATATATCTTTTTTCACCGTCTTTATAATTTATAAGCGCTATTCTTGAAGATCTGTATGGATCATACTCAATTGAAGCCACTATACCTGGTACACCATGCTTATCTCTTTTAAAATCTACAATTCTGTAAAGCTTCTTGTGCCCGCCACCTCTGTTGTAGCTTGTAATTCTGCCTTGTGAATTTCTTCCGGATTTCTTATTTAGTGAGATTGTAAGTGATTTTTCAGGTTTCGTGCTTGTAACTTCAGCAAAATCCTCCCCTGCTCTGAATCTCGTACCTGCTGTGCGTGGTTTAAACTTTTTAATTCCCATAATTACATACCTTCAAATAATTCAATAGTACCTTCTTTCAGTTTTATATAAGCTTTTTTATTTGATGAGCGTCTGCCAATTTTCCTGCCCAACTTTTTAACAGGTTTTCCAGCAGTCAACAAAGTCCTTACTTTTTCAACTTTTACATTAAATATCTTTTCAACGGAATTTTTGATTTCGTTTTTATTTGCTTTTTTATCTACTGTAAATACATACCAACCATCGTCTTTCATGTCAGTACTTTTTTCAGTAACATGTGGAAGCTTAATTATAGTCCTTGGGTCTTTCAACGCTCCAATGCCTCCTGTACTTTTCCCACTGTGCTCTTTGTTATAATTAAATTTTTATATTTTAGTAAATCGTAGACATTTACACCTTCATTTCTTAAAACTTTTATATCCTTGATATTATTGGATGATTTAACGAGTTTTTCGTTCGGTTCATCAACAAGAATAAGGCATTTGTTCAGTTCAAATTTTTTCATAAAATCTACAATCTGTTTTGTTTTTATCTCTTTCAAATCAAAATTATCCACAACAATAAGTTCATCTTGTGATAACTTAAGGGACAATGCCGATCTAACTGCCTGTTTTCTTACTTTTTTAGGGACTGAAAACGACCAGTCTTTTGGTTTAGGGCCGAAAGTTACACCACCGCCTCTCCAAATAGGTGATCTTATAGAACCAGCTCTTGCTCTTCCAAGATGTTTCTGCTTCCATGGTTTTTTTCCACCACCTCTGACTTCTCCCCTTGTTTTTGTAGAGGCTGATCCGGATCTTTTAGAGGCAAGCTGCCATTTTACAACCAGGTGTAAAACAGAATCGTTAACAGGGCATTCAAAAACATTTGAAGCGAGATCAACAGTACCTACTTTCTTTTTTTCTAAATCAAATACATCCACTTTTGGCAACTTATTTATCCCCTTTTGAAGTACGTTTTAAGATTAGTGTTCCACCATTTGGGCCGGGAACCGAACCTTTTACAAAAAGTATATTTTTTTCTGAATCTACAGTTACAACTTTTACACCCTGGACTGTTAAATTCTCGCCGCCCATTCTTCCTGGCATCTTCATGCCTTTCCACACTCTGCCCGGATAAGAAGCCTGCCCTATAGAACCCTGACGACGATGCGCCATACCGCCATGAGACATAGGTTGTCCATGAAAATTATACCTCTTAATAGTACCGGCAAATCCTTTACCTTTACTAACACCTGTAATGTCCAGCACATCTCCACTGTTAAATATATCAGCTTTAACTATATCGCCTTCATTATATTCATCATTTTCTGCTTTAAATTCTTTTAGTATTTTCAAACTTGGCACTTTTGATTTATTAAACAATCCTGTCTTGGCTTTATTAAATCTCTGAGGTTTATCTACCTGGAATCCGAGCTGAACAGCATCGTAACCATCTCTTTCCTTGAATTTTTTACCAACCACATAACAAGGACCTGCTTCAATCAGAGTTCCTATGACCATGACTGATTCTTCGTCAAATGCCTGTGTCATACCTATTTTTTTACCAATTATTCCCTTAATCATCTAAATCAAGTTCCTGTTAATTTAATTTCTACTTCTACTCCGGACGCTAAGTCAAGTTTCATCAATTCATCAATTGTCTGCTGCGTAGGCTCAAGTATATCTACAAGCCTTTTGTGTGTCCTAATCTCAAAATGTTCCCTTGAATTTTTATTCACATGAGGAGATCTCAAAACGCAGTACCTGTTTATTTTAGTAGGTAGCGGCACAGGGCCTGCAATTCTTGCACCTGTTCTCTTTGCCGTATCAACAATTTCAACCGTTGACCTGTCTAGTAATCTATGATCAAAAGATTTTAATTTTATTCTTATTTTAGACGCTGTACTCATTTTATATCCGTTTATTCAATAATACTGGTAACAACACCAGCACCAACTGTTCTTCCGCCTTCCCTTATAGCAAACCTTAACTGCTCATCCATTGCTACTGGGCTCATTAGCTCTACTACCATGTTTATGTTGTCTCCGGGCATTACCATCTCTACCCCTTCCGGTAGCTCAATGCTTCCCGTTACATCCGTTGTCCTGAAATAAAACTGTGGCCGGTATCCCGGGAAAAACGGTGTATGCCTCCCACCTTCTTCTTTCTTTAGTACATATACTTCTGCATTGAATTTCTTATGTGGGGTTATTGCTCCCGGGGCTGACAACACCTGCCCTCTTTCCACTTCGTCTTTCCCTGTTCCCCTTAATAGCACTCCCACGTTGTCCCCGGCCTGTGCATCGTCAAGTATCTTTCTAAACATCTCAAGACTTGTTGCTACGGTCTTCTGTGTGTCTTTAAACCCTACTATCTCTATCTCATCTCCTGCTACAATCCTTCCTCTCTCTACTCTCCCGGTTACTACTGTCCCCCTTCCGGAAATTGTAAATACATCTTCTATTGCCATTAAAAAAGGCCTGTCAAGATCCCTCTCAGGCATTGGTATATAGGAATCCACTGCTGCCATCAGTTCCGTTATCTGGCCCTTGGCCCCTTCATCTCCTTCAAGTGCTTTTGTAGCACTTATCTTCACTATAGGGATATCATCCCCTGGAAATCCGTACTGGGTTAATAGTTCTCTTATTTCTAAATCTACCAGGTCTAGCAGCTCTTCATCATCCAGCATATCTACCTTGTTAAGGGCTACCACCATGTATGGTACTCCTACCTGGCGTGCCAGAAGTATATGCTCCCTTGTCTGGGGCATTGGCCCATCCGGGGCACTTACCACCAGAATCGCTCCGTCCATCTGGGCTGCTCCCGTGATCATGTTCTTTACGTAGTCTGCGTGCCCAGGACAGTCAACATGCGCATAGTGCCTGCTGTCTGTCTCGTACTCTACGTGGGCAATACTTATCGTTATTCCCCTTTCCCTTTCTTCAGGTGCTTTATCTATATTCTCAAACTCTATATATTCAGCCTGCCCTGCTTCTGCAAGTACCTTTGTTATGGCCGCTGTTAACGTAGTCTTTCCATGGTCCACGTGACCTATTGTTCCTATGTTTAAATGGGGCTTTATCCTCTCAAATTTAGCTTTCGACATCTATATGTTCCTCCTTACTGAATTGCCCGTTACTTTTATCTTATATTGCATTTTTAAGCCCACGAGCGGACTTGAACCGCCGACCTCATCCTTACCAAGGATGTGCTCTACCGTCTGAGCTACATGGGCGTTTCTTATGAGCGGGAGACGGGATTCGAACCCGCGACCCTCAGCTTGGAAGGCTGATGCTCTAGCCAACTGAGCTACTCCCGCGTATTTATGGGGAGGGCAGGATTCGAACCTACGTAGGCTTACACC
>JAUXJP010000256.1 GCA_030624695.1 Candidatus Dadabacteria bacterium
AAAGTTTCCGTTTAACCTGCTCAACGAATTAATTATAAATGTATCGCTATTTGCACCTTTCGTTAAGGAAACCAAGCAAAACTTTAAGAAATGGGAAAATAAATATTACCAAGAAAGGGAATAAGAAAATTTTTAGAGTTCCGATATGACAGATAAAAAATTGTACAGGCAGCGTTCAAAGAAGAAAGTAAGGTATGGCCCCGACATGAGAATATTAATCGTTGGCGGGGGTGTCGCAGGACTTACCCTATCGGCATTACTGTTGAAAAGAGGTTTTAAACCAAAGCTTGTAGAAAGAGCACCCAGGCTCAGTAAAGTTGGTTATGTAATAGTACTTTGGCCATCAGGAAGCAAGATCCTGAAAGGTCTTGGCGTATATGAAAAACTCCTTGAAAAAGGTTGCCAATTCACAAGCTATTACGTTTCAAATAATAAAGGTGAGATATTAAAAACATATACTATTGAACCGGTTGCAGAGAAATACGGCCCTATAATCAGCATTTACCGTCCTGATCTGATTGATACACTGATGGAAGCGGTAGATCCTGACATTGTACAAATGAGTACAACTGTTGAGAAAATTGAGCAGGGTGCAGATGAAGTAGAAGTTCATTTCAATAATGGTAAATCAGGAAAATACGATTTAGTTATCGGATGTGACGGAATAAGGTCAAGGACAAGAAGCCAGGTTCTTGGAGATATTCCTTTAACCTACAGTGGAATGTCAGGCTGGAGTTTCTGGACAGACCCTAAACTGTCTAGAACTGATGGTATTGTAGAGTACTGGGGTAAAGGAAAGTTCTTTGGAGTCTGGCCAACAAAAGATAAATTATCGGTATTCACAAGCGTCAAAATCCCTGAATACAGCGAAGAACATTTAGATAACAGGATACAAAAAATTAAGGAAAGCTTTAAGGAATTTGGCGGTATTGTCCCGCAAATGCTGGAACATCTCCCCGATCCAAATGAAATCTATTTTGATACGTATAACGATATAAAACTTGATAGCTGGTCGAAAGGCAGGGTTGTTTTAGTAGGTGATTCCGCTCATGCAATTTTGCCTAATACAGGAGCAGGGGCATCAATGGCAATGGAGTCTGCTTCAGTACTTGTAGAAGACCTTTGCAGGACTGATTCCAGGTATGTTGTAAATGCACTAAAACAATATGAACAAAGAAGAAAGCCGAGGGTAAATAAAGTACAGAATCAATCCAGGATGATGGGAAAACTCGTTTATTCAAACAGCCGCCTGCTATCAAATCTAAGGGACTACGTATTAAAATTATATTCAAACGACCTGGTATATAAATATTGGGATAATCTCCTAAAAGACCCAATTTAGAGTATCCATTTTTATAACATTAATTTGTGATTATTTTTCATCGTCGAGAAAACAAATATCTGATGATATACATACCTCATATGAGTCTAAGTAATATCTTTTTTCTAATATTGTTTGTAATGATTATTAATACAGACAATTCCGACCCTTATCTTATACATTGAGAATATTACTTTATTAGCTAAAATTAACATTCAAATCATTTAAAGGATAATTACATGAGCAAATACCCACCCGGACTTGATGCAGCCATAGACCACAAATTCTTTGATGCCGTATACCAGAGGCGTTCGAGACGTTTTGGCCTTGGGATGGAGATTGAAAAGGGCCCACTCCAGTATAAATCAAACCATGCTCCAGTTCCCCTCACAGAACTTGAAGAGGCCATTCTTGTCTGGAACGGGCTTGGAATAAAAAACATTAACCTTTCGGATTTTCCCCCTCATGTGGGTCTTGACCTTGAAATGCAGTTTACAAGTAAAACAATCCCGGCTCTTGGCGATGTACACAGGACCGAGCTTTTTTATACAAATGATGACGGTCTGTATATGGTAAAAATGCATGACCAGGTAGCAGAAGATTTCCAGGGCCTTGAGAAGATGACAAGAACACAGCGAGTTGATGCAATTCTCGAGATGTTCAGAAAATCTAGAATTAAGCTTCAGGACGGACGAGCTGACCTGCCATCTCAACCGCCCGGCATTGCTGCCCATAATCTTTGGAATGTAAATAAACCGGGTACTACTCTCTTTATGCCTGTAACAGACCTTTCAGCATGCATAATAAACCTTTATTTTTTCTACATGCGGGCTGATCACAGGTTTAACTTTGTCGATGAACTTCATGGCCTCAGATATCCCGGGACTTCTGAATGGGTGAAAAGCGGTTTTATTGACGAAGGCAAAAGAATGCCACTCGTGGAAGCCGAACTACGGTTCGCAAATGGCTACATTGCAGAACAGGCATTTATGGGCCAAAACATGGCACTTACCCTACAGACCCTTGGACTTGGTGGCTGGCTGTTTAGCGGGTTTGCAAGCATGTTTATGCTTGGAGGCACGCCGTTTAACAAGGGCCTTGGGTTCAGGTTTATTACCCCTGAGACCAAAGGTGATACAGGGAATCCAAACCCCGTGGCTGTCGGCAGGGACGACCTTTTCCATTCATTTTGCCCGCCTTATTACAAAGATATGGGAGAAGCTGTAGAAGCCTTTAATGATATGAAATGGAGTAACTGGTCTTCACACCCTATGCCTTATAAAAACCCCGAAGCA
>JAUXJP010000211.1 GCA_030624695.1 Candidatus Dadabacteria bacterium
TATT
Source organism: Candidatus Dadabacteria bacterium (assembly GCA_030624695.1). GTDB lineage: Bacteria > Desulfobacterota_D > UBA1144 > Nemesobacterales > JAJCZQ01 > JAJCZQ01. The sequence goes on from JAUXJP010000211.1 coordinate 5, forward strand.
AGTTGAACTTTTATTTAATCATGTTCATCAATCAATCATAAAAATCATAGTTCAGACAATTTTTGGCTGGGGACAATAAGGTCCAGGCGAGACCTCAGAGCAGTGGGAAAGTGAAATAAAGAAATGGTAATAACCACCTACTTATCCAGATTAAATCCAAAGCGGAACATAAACGGTTTGTCGTAGGGGGAATTTATTGGATCATACAGGATATATAGAACCATCGCATTGCCATTGATGTTTTTCATTTCTTGGTACAAGTTACAGACTTACGCCAGAGGAGGTAAATACATAGTATTTATGATGAATATTTAGTAGGGTATAAATATTTTTGTTTGCCGACATTATCTCCTGAAGTGGGAGGAAGATAATATGTACGATCCTCTGATCTGATTCTATTTAAAATCCAGGCCATGGCGCCAAGAAAAAGGCTCAACAAAGTTCCATATCCCCAAAGAAAGTAGGTATCAAACTTGTCCTCCATGCGTTGAAACCGCTTATCAATGAATTGCAGAATGATTTCCTGCTTCTGAATGGCCTCCTCTACTTTTTTATCCGTTTGTTTCAACCGGTTATCCAGGTCGCTGTACATGATAGACAGTCTTTGTTTACCGGAAACAGGTAAACTGTTGTTGGACATCATACAAGCCGAAGAGGTAATCGCCGTCCATATCAGGGCGGCTGCAATAACAATACGTTTCATGACTTTATATTTTAATAGTTATTCTACCTGTTTTTATTTTATTTTTATCAACTATTATTCAGGTTGATATGGAACGGTCTAGGTAAATAATGCTGATGAAATTGTGAAGCGTACCGGCCGAAACCGGTACTACTTCATTTTAAACAGATTTCCGTAATCTAAGCTCCGGTCATGCAGCCTTCTGTAGAATAAATCCTTTTGTTGCATGAGTCAACACTTTACCTGGCTTAAATCGAATTTTCATGGACTTTATGTCTCTCGAACTAAGGTCCTCAGCTTTCTCGACACCTCCGGAACGCAGGGAAAGATAAATAGTTCCTATTCTTCCGAGGTGTACATATCGACCATGAGACAACTGTTCAATTATCACCTTTTCAAGTGTCCTCAACACTGCTACAATGTAAGGCTCGTTGATTCCCGACATTTTTCCGATGAAGGCAATCAATTCATCGAAAGTAACATCATCACCTCTTTCGAGGAATGCATAATACTGTTTGGGTGCTGATAAATCCCTAGGATTTACCCTGGGCACCGGGTTAAAATTAACAGACATTGTTTTTGAATTTTAAGGTTACAAAATAAATAATACTTTAACCCAAAAGCGGGCCATCACCTGATGCTGCATAAATCAGTAACATCAGTACCTGGTGTGCTGCTTTTCACACCGCATTACTTTCAAGAAATAAACTTGATAACTCAATCAACTGCTTTCCGGCAGCCAATCAACTTTCGAGAAGGATCCTAACTTAAGAAGTTGTTATTATAAAAGAAAGTTACGTAAATAATAATACAATTACTATGCCAAAAACAGGATTTTACAAGAGAATATTCCTAAAATAAGTAAGAAAACAATATTTTAACATTTTTTAACATTTAAACCAGAAGATAATATTGTTGGAGCAGCATGAAGGTCTTAAAAAGGCAAAGTCTTATCATGCAGATTATGAGGCTGTTATGTTTCAATTTACCAATACTGCCCTTATTGGTCTTGTGACCAATAAGTTGTGATTCAATGATTTGTGTTTGTCGGTGATAATCTGCCTACCCAGGCAGTCACTAATAAAGGCAAGAAAACCAATGTTTAAATTCACAAATTATATCCACTGAGTTTAAATCAGAAAGTAAGCTGTTACTTTTTCAAAGCTACTTGTTGTTTTACTCCAACGAACAAGTCGTTTCATTCCAACGAACAAGTTGACTTGCTCCGGACAACAAGACGTTTCACCCCAAACGAACAAGTTGACTTGGGCAAACGGACAAGTTGTGTCGGGCAAACGGACAAGTTGCGCCGAGTGAAACAACAAGTTGAATTGGGTGAAACAACAAGTTGAATCGGATGAAACAACAAGTTGAATTGGGTGAAACAACAAGTTGAATTGGACAGAGGAAATGTTTGAAAGAAAAGGACAGTAGCTTTTTCAGGATCCAGGGAATAGAATTCACTCAGGACAAATATATTTTTTTCTCTTTGATCTGATTTACTGATAATTGGAAAGTTTGCGGGATTGAGTTTTGTTTTGAAGGGCGAATGGCTTGAAGTTGACTATTTGTAATTATTGGTGTGGCAAAAACCGAAAACCCGGGGAACTACTTTGTCTTAATGATAGGTTTAACCAATGCCTGTACTGAAATTTCAATGAGCCTGCCAACTTTCAATTATAACGGTCTTATCGTATTACTTCAATTACAAGTACCATGCCAGAATGGAAGGTTTTGATTAAATTGACCCAATGTTTAATTTAATAAATTGGTTCATCATCATCATGCATACCTGAGACAATAATATGCTATAATCAAAATACGCTTCTGCTATGCCAACTTTGCAACAGATGTGGGCCTTATCAAAATCCCGCCCGCCCCGATGCAGATCGGGGGTTAGACCACAACCGCCATATAGACTATGCTTAAATTTATGGAGTGAATGACAAAGATAGAATTCTTGTATCCATTATTGTCACAGATTCGGATCTGCGACAGTATGTTAGAACATAAATGCCGGATTGCAAATCCTACACAATCAGTATTTTTGATATAAGGATGTAGCAATATTCTACACCCAGATGGTGGAGCTTGTCGAAAGCGCTGTGGAGGTCTTGAAAAAAAATGGACAAAGTGATGCTGCAGTTTCAGTTTTCCAAACCTTCTTTCTATGAGGGGTATAAAAAGGCCCGGGTTATTGTGGATTAACCAGTCTTTGCAAGAAAACGTCAAATACTGCGTTACTCTTGCCTTGAAAACAGTCATTTACGAAAGTAAATTCCTTGATTTTCAAGACTTCGAAA
>JAUXJP010000095.1 GCA_030624695.1 Candidatus Dadabacteria bacterium
AAAATGGAAGAGATATTAAAAAACGAACCAAATCCCTATTTTCATGTTGGAGAGGTATGTGATTCACTGGCATTTGATTACCTGACTGATTTTTCATCTGATATTGCACACCTTTTTCTTCAATACGAAAACGGCAAAGTAGAATTCCGTACTAAAAGTACAAATATTAATAACCTGCTTCAGCTGGATGTAGTTCCTCAAAACCTTATACCTTCATGGACCATAAGCCCTGAATATGTTGCAGAAAAAATTGAACATAAAACCCCGGGTTTTAACCAAAGGCTTGAAGCCGCACGCAGGTGCCAGGAACATGGCTTTACAGTTGGTATAAGGCTGGACCCGATTTTTAATTTTGAAGGCTGGGAAGGACATTACAGTAAAATGGTTAAAGATATATTTTCAGTCCTTGACCCAGATAGTATCGATTATATCACCCTGGGTACAGTCAAGGTCCAGAAAAACCTGCTTGATGTACTAAACAAAAGATTTCCAGACAGCCTGATACATAGCCAGGAAATTGTCCCTTCAAGTGACGGCAAGTTTAAACCTATAAAGTTCGACAGGGTAAATATTTATAGAAATATGTCCGACTGGATAAAAGACATTGCCCCGGGACTAAAAATAGACCTTTCAATTGAGTCCCCCGAAGTCAGGAAACTTGTATTCGGTTAATCTGTGTAAATGAAGAAAAAAGCGGTATTTTCCTGGAGCACGGGTAAGGACAGCGCACTTGCCCTCCATAAAATATTAAACCAGAATGAATACGATATAGTCTCGCTTGTAACAACCGTAACGGAAGATTACGGCCGGGTCAGCATGCATGGCCTAAGGGTTGAACTCCTGGAAGAGCAGGCTGAATCATTAGGAATACCACTTAAAAAAATATATATCCCTAAACAATGTACAAATGATATTTACGAAAGGTCTTTTGAAAATGGGCTACTGGAATTCAGGGAATCGGGCGTTAACAATATAATATTCGGAGACATATTCCTTGAAGATGTAAGAAATTACAGGCTTGAAAATATGGATAAGATAGATATGAACTGCGTTTTCCCTATCTGGCATGAAAACAGCTCAGACCTTGCTGAGAGGTTTATTGATCTTGGGTTCAGGGCAAAGATAATTTGCGTGGATTCAGAGGTGCTTGGTAAAGAATTCGCAGGAAGGGAATACGACAGGGGTTTTCTTACGGATCTGCCCCAAAACATAGATAAATGCGGTGAGAACGGAGAGTTCCATACATTTACATATGATGGCCCGATATTTTCATTAAGTGTAGATTGTCTGGCAGGGGATATAGTACTAAAAGACAGTAGGTTTTATTACTGTGATATAATCAATAAACAATAACTCATTGGAAACAATATCTATTGAACTCGGTTAAATAATTATTATATTGGATATTAGTTACAATTAATTAGCGATATATTTATCCCAAGGAGATAAAAATGAATACGATTAAGAGCATTGCCCTACTCGCAGCATTATCTGCACTTCTGATCTGGATCGGAGGTATGATCGGCGGCCAGCAGGGGGCACTTATAGCTCTTGGTATAGCGCTTGTAATGAACTTCACCAGTTACTGGTGGAGTGACAAGATCGTCTTATCAATGTACAAAGCAAAAGAAGTAACATATGAAGATGCACCAGATCTTTACGGTGATGTACAGGAACTTGCAACTAATGCAGGTTTACCGATGCCAAAAGTCTATATTGTGCCCGAGCAGACACCAAATGCCTTTGCAACAGGCAGGAGTCCGAGTCATTCTGCAGTTGCAGTAACACAGGGAATAATGAAATTACTCAGCAGGGATGAGTTAAAGGGTGTATTGGCCCATGAGCTTGCACACATAAAAAACAGGGACATACTCACAGGGTCCATTGCCGCAACTATAGCTACCGCAATTACATACTTAATATACATCGGATTGTTTTTTGGCGGAGGCAGGGGCGGCAGAGGGTCAAACCCGATAGCACTGATTGCTATGTTGATTCTCGCACCTCTTGCGGCAAGCCTCATCAGGATGGCAATATCCAGGACCAGGGAATACGAAGCTGATAAAGGCGGTGCGCAGATCTGCGGAAATCCGCTTTATCTGGCAAATGCACTAAGAAGCCTTTCCGGGTATTCGGGCAGGGGCAAGTTCACCGTAAGTGAACAGGCTGCAGACAGCACGGCACATATGATGATTATAAGCCCGATGCTTGGCGGAAGGATGGCAAAACTATTCAGCACACACCCCCCGATGGAAGAAAGAATCGCAAAGCTAGAGAATATGGCAATGGGCAGGTCTTAAAAACAGGATTATTGTCCATAAGGCCAAATGAACAAAAGAACTAAACCGCTTATTGGTATCACAACCGACTTTAAGGACAAACATAACTCCATAGAAGAGGCCTATTCCAAAGCGGTTGCAGGATATGGCGGTATACCTGTTTTAATTCCAACTGTAGAAAATCAAACTGATTACTTAATAACCATAATTGATAGAATTGACGGCCTTCTGATTCCCGGTTCAAGGGACATGGACCCAAAACACTACAAGGAGGGGCCTCACCCCAAGCTAAATCCCATGAACAAGGAAAGGACAGCAGCAGAATATATAGTTTTGGAATCTGCCCTGGAGAAAAACATCCCTGTACTGGGCATTTGCGGTGGAATGCAGTTTATCAACGTGTTTTTTGGTGGTTCTTTATACCAGGACATCCAGGACCTTGTAGAGAATCCTCTTATTCATGAGAAAGGGACTGTACACCCGGTAAAAATCAGTGAAGGATCCAAACTTTTACGTATTGTCGGTAAATCGGAATTCAGTGTAAACAGCTATCACCACCAGGCTGTAAATAAAATCGGGGGTAGCCTTAGAGCCAATGCCCATTCTTCCGATGGATTAGTAGAGGGACTGGAATCGGAAGAACATTCTTTGCTAGCAGTGCAGTGGCACCCGGAACTTGAAGATTCAGAGATATCAAAGAAAATTTTTGAAAGTTTTATAATTAAATGTTCACAAAAATAGATTTTTTATCTTTTATAATCGGCCTGCAATGAATAACGTTAAGAAAATTTGATTTAAAATCGTTAAGAAGCGTCTGGGGGTTGTGGTGGGATCAGACGGTTTAGATTTTAAATTGAATTTTTAGTGTATGAATTGCTAGCCTTGATCTTTCTTTTGCTTCCTTTTCTTTATATCAAGATAAAGAAAATGAAGAATTGTCAAAATAACTTTGTTTGTTTCTCTTTGTTCTTTGTCTAGATACAAAGAACCAAAAATCACGGCTAAACAAAATTACCTAAAAATTGGCAGTTTTTCCTAAAAGCATTTAATTCCTCCCCATCCCTAAATTCTTTCTTAACGGTAAAATTAACAATTTTCTTTACGCAAATTTTGTAATGCTGGTTTTTCTTCACCTTTTAAGGGGAAGATAGGGTAAACTTCATACCCACTTTGGAATACATAAACATCAAGGGCGCACGCCAGCACAACCTAAAAGACATAAGCCTTAAAATACCCCGACGTTCCCTTACGGTTGTCACAGGTGTTAGCGGTTCGGGTAAATCCTCCCTGGCTTTTGACACTCTTTTTGCTGAGGGCCAGCGAAGGTTTATGGAATCTCTTTCAGCATATGCCAGTCAGTTTATAGACAAGCTTGAAAAGCCCGATGTAGATTACATTGAGGGGCTTTCCCCTTCTATTGCAGTTGACCAAAAGTCTTTTCACCGTAATCCGAGATCTACTGTCGGCACAATCACTGAAATCTATGATTTCATGAGACTACTTTTTGCCCGCATAGGAATTCCTAATTGCCCAAACTGTAATATTGAGATTGTGACACAGACAGTTGATTCAATGATTGAAAAGATTGTAGAAATATCTGGAGGAAAAGAGATTTATATATACTCCCCAATAGTTCAGGGAAGAAAAGGCGAATACAGGAAAGAACTGGAAGATTTGAAAAAAGAAGGCTTCCTTCGTGTCAGGATAGATGGCACTGAATATGACCTCGACGATGAAATTAAGCTTAGCAGGTATAAAAACCATACTATCGAACTTCTGATTGATGTAGTAGGCAGCACTTCAGTTGATAGAATCGAAGAGGCCCTGAGGCTAGCATTAAAAAGGTCGGGTGGAGTTGCCAGGTGTGAAACAAATAACGAAATTTTAAATTTCAGTGAGAGTTATTCATGCCCCGGATGCGGATTTATATATTCAGAAATTTCTCCGCGTCTCTTTTCTTTCAACAGCCCCTACGGGGCATGTGGCCAGTGCAACGGCTTGGGCATAAATACCTTTTTTGACCCGGAACTTATAATCGAAAACCCCGGCAAATCCCTGGAAAAGGGGGCGATTACTCCCTGGAAGAATTCGACTTATTACAAAAATGTTTTAAATTCCCTGGCCGAACACTATGGCTTTAGCATGAGTGTTCCTTTTAACAAACTTAAAAAAGGAATAAGAGACAAGATTTTATACGGGACAGGGGACGAAGAAATAAAATTTACCCGTAAAAAGAAAAAATGGTCTGAAGAGTATTACGAAACATTTTCTGGTGTAGTAGATATTATCTCCAGCTGGTACAAAGAGACTGACTCTGATGAAATAAGAGAGTCCCTGTCTAAGTACCTTGTTTCTAATGTATGTGAAGAATGCGGCGGTTCAAGGTTAAAAAAGGAATCACTCTCAATACGAATAAATAAAAAATCAATTTATGACCTGTCCGGCCGGCATACAGAGGACCTGCTTAAATTTTTTGAGAATATAAAACTTAACGAAAGAGAAAAATTAATATCCGAGCGGGTAATATTTGAAATAATCTCACGTTTAAAATTCCTGGTAGATGTAGGCCTTTCTTATCTTTCACTCGACAGGTCTGCCCCAACACTGTCAGGGGGTGAGGCCCAGAGAATAAGGCTTGCCACGCAGGTTGGTTCCCAGCTCACAGGTATCACCTATGTCCTCGACGAACCTTCAATAGGACTCCATCCGAGAGACAATGACAAACTGCTTGATACGCTTAAATCAATCCGGGATTCCGGCAACACCGTAGTTGTTGTTGAACACGATGAAGACACAATAAGAAATAGTGATTTTATTGTAGACATTGGCCCGGGTGCCGGTGAGCACGGAGGGAAAATTGTAGCAGTAGGTAATGTAGACCAGATAATTAACCAGCAATGTTCTCTAACGGGCAAATATCTGTCCGGGAAGCTGAAAATTGATATACCAAA
>JAUXJP010000175.1 GCA_030624695.1 Candidatus Dadabacteria bacterium
ACGAATGCCACAATAATTGCTGCAAAATTTAAAAGAAAGGACTCCATCATGAACTGCCAGGCCAGCATTCCTTTTCCGGCTCCTATTATCTTTTTTATTCCAACCTCTTTATATCTCCGCGTAATATTGGCTGTGGATAAATTAATATAGTTAATACAGGCGATGATCAGAATAAAATAACTGACAATTGTGAAGAGCCTGATAAGAACAATGGCTCCCGAGGCTTTTTTTCCTTTGCTGAAATCACTCTTTAAATGGATTTCCTTTAAGGGATAAAGAAACAATTCAGCCGTTGATTCCCTATCAGGTCGATTTTCCTTAATAAAATTTTTGAGTTTTATATTGACATCAGAAACGTTTGTGTTCGGCCTTAACACGACATAAGAAGCGTGATTATAATTCCCCCAATGCATGTTGTTAGGGGTATAAAACAGAAAAGTCTCAAAAGGCATCACCATATCAAAATGGAGTGTAGAATTTGCAGGTGGATTTTCGAATACTCCTGAAATAACGACATTTCTTGTTTCCTCTGTAAACCATTCTTTAATCTCCATGGTCTGGCCTACAGGATTCTTGTCTTTAAAATATTTTTTAGCCAGTTTCTCTGATATCACCATTGCATCTCTTTGGTTCAGTACCTGTTCAGGATTACCATATCGCAATTGGAATGTGAAATATTCGAAAAACATAGAATCCGCATAAATACAAGTTTCATAAATCTGTTCCTCTTCAAAGATAAATTTGGTGCCGCGATTGGATGATGTACGGATCACCTTTTCAACTTCGGGTATTTTGCTCTCTAATACAGGACCAATAGGAGCAGGCGTGTTGGACCAGATAGTAACAGGTTTGTTAGGTGTGGTCATGTCAACCATCAACTTGTATATCCGGTCACTTTTTTCATGAAAAGTATCAAAACTCTTCTCATACCCTACCCAGAGGCTTATGAGTAGAAAAACGGCCATACCAATAGATAAGCCCATTATATTAATGACTGTAAATATTTTATCTCTGAAGAGATTCCTGAATGCGGTGGTGAGGTAATGTTTTAGCATAATATCAGACCTGTTTTACTGTTATCGATTATATAATATCACTCATCTCCAAATTAAGCGATCCACTTTATAGACTGATAACTAAGACAAAAGTTGCACAATCTCTTTAAAAATTTTGAATTATTCACAGGATATGCACCTCTTCAAACTCAAGCGAAATAATTTAGGCTAAAGTTAAGTCATGCATTTGAATCTATTAATTATGGCTTTTAACTTTTTGGTTCTACCGGTATTTTAATGAAATCCTTAATAAGAAATCACAAACAATCAACAAAGGATATATAGCACTATAAATGTCATTTAAAAGACCATTTTATTGTGTCCTTTGTGAAAATCCTTGAGTCCTTTGTGGTTAACTACCTGAAAATAAATTGACAACAGTGTACACAAACCCGTCTGCCCTGCCTCGCCGGCCAATGTCAATAAGTTTAGCCGAACTGTATTTTCAAACAGTTAATTTACCTGATAATGATTAGCCATAAAAATAACTGATTGGCTAATCTTGTAGTAAAAAAAATATTTTAATAAAACTTCCGGATTGTTTTACCCTCAATTGGGCAATAATCTTACCGAAAGAGCATACCTCTCCTATTCACATCCTTACATGTGATAATTATTTTCTACTACTGAGTTTATCTTCTGATTAAAGTGTCAAATATGTTTTGTGATACCGTTTTCGTTTCTGTTTCTTTCGCTGAAAGCTTCTGCCTAACCGGATTGGAAGAACATTTAATAGAAACTCGCTAACTAACGTTTCAATAAATTGTAGCACATCCAGACTATTAAATAAAAAGGCAAGAAACTCTTTTACTTTTGAAAGCGCTGTTGTCTTATTCACCTGGTAATCATACTTTCTTTTCTTTTTGTTTATCTCTTCCCCCAGGTTTGAGGAGAGGACTGCTGTCAGATTACCCATTAAAATATTGGCAAAAAAATCCTGCTTGATAGCAACTACGGACTTTCCTGAAAAGTTCTCAAGTTCCAGGCGGTGTTTGTCTATCTTATATGATTCCTCTACTCCCCACCTTAAATGATACAATTCTTCAAATAGCTCATAAGGATATTCTTCTGTATCTAACAAAGAAGTGATCAACACCTCTTTCTCGCCGGTTGATAATTCAATGCAGATAAACCGACACTTTATTGGCTCAATATCAATCCCCTGTTCCTTGTATTGCTTTCTGATCTCATACCCTGGCGTTATTTCTGCAATAATTTCTCTTTCTCCTGACTCAACCAGCCTTTTGGCCGCAGACCAGTTTGCCACAGCAACCCTGGCACAAAAATGACAGCTTTTGTCAAGATTGTTTTTAAATAAATCATAAGAAGGGTATCCCCTGTCATACAAGATTAAATCCCCTTCGCCGAGGTGATCCAGATGTTGTTTGGCTAAAGGGTGTTCGCCTATCTCGGTATTTACCAATTTGGCGTCAACACTTATATTGTTGAGTACATCATAGGCTTTTGAAAGCCTTGCAAGTACAACTGTTCCATTCATGAAATTTGTAGTGTACTCCCCGTATTCTTTGATCGTTTCTTCATTTTTTGGTAATAATACCTCCGAACCGTCAATGGCTATCAACCTGAAGCCATTCCATATTTTATACCGATAATTGGAGTAAAAATAATTGACACAGTCACCGCTTAATTCCTCGAATGCTTCCGGTTTTATCTTTAGCCGGGCCTGGGAAAAAGCACTTTGAGTTACATAGCGTTCTGATACTTTTTTGTCATTATAGGCCTTGAAGAATCTGTCAAGCTCTCTTTGGAGTGAACTTTGGATGGTAGAAATGAGAAATAAACAGATGGATTTAAAACTAAAGCTACGTTTTCTGGTGAAGTGCTTTTTTTCGAATTTATACCGGTTAATAAAGTCGCGATTTTCTAACTTAATATTCAGTATATCAATGAGTTTGGCATGATAATTGGAATTGTCCGATCTGGGTCAGTTCTTTCTTTTTAATTTTTTTCATATCTTATATTTTTGTTGTTAACATACAACAAGTTAACGATTAACCTGCTAATTATCAATCGTTTACCTGACTTTTTTCCTTAACTTATTGACATTGGCCGGCGAGGCAGGTTTGAGTGATTTTGTGAAATACCTGCCTGGTCCGTAGTCAGGGCTATTGCACCGAGTTTCACTGAGAAGCCTAAAGTTTCACAGAGAAAAAAATGTTCCAATATGTAACTAAATAATTATCTTCTCCCTTACACAAATACTGCCCGCCTGCCGGCTGATAACTCCCGAAACACTATCTGATAATACAACTACCTACTATCCACTTTTCTTTTTTTCTGCCTCCTGCTACTGCCATCTGCCACTTATTGAGATAGTTCTAAAATGTATTTTTCCATTAAGAAAGGAGCTGGTTTCTTTGCATTCTGGATAATACATGTTAAATC
>JAUXJP010000069.1 GCA_030624695.1 Candidatus Dadabacteria bacterium
GCTCCGATAACTATATATTGCAAAAAGTTATCAAAACAATAGGGCTCGGCGAATCAGAAGTGGCCGTGATGCTTAAGAGCCTTAAAATAGATAATGCGGATCTTAGTTTTAGGATAAAATACCCCGAAATTCATCTGAAACTTGTAGCAAAAAGCAGTTCTATGGATGAAGCAAAAAAAATAATAGGCCTTCATACTGATGCAATTTACAAGTCTCTGGAAAACTATATTTACACTGACAAGGACGAGTCCATTGAAAAGGTTGTAGCGGATTTACTATTGGAGAAGAACCTGACTATTTCAACAGCTGAGTCCTGTACTGGCGGACTTCTTGGGAATTTACTTACCGATATTCCCGGCAGTTCTGACTATTTTTTACACGGTGTTATTTCATACAGCAATGAATCCAAATCAGAGCTTCTAGGAGTTGATGAGGATTTATTTGAGACAGTAGGAGCGGTGAGCAAAGAAGTAGTCCATCAGATGGCAAGCGGAATAAGGCGAATAAGCTCTTCTGATATAGGTGTAGGTATATCCGGGATTGCCGGACCCGGAGGCGGGAGTGAAGAAAAACCGGTCGGCACTGTATATATTGGTGTCGACTACATGAATCATGTATATTCTTACAGATACAATTTTCATGGAACAAGAAAGGATGTAAAACTGGCATCTGCCAAGTATGCTCTGGACATAATTAGAAATCTGATAATAAATAATCACAAAAATTGAGAGGTAGACATGGTTAAAGAAAGCACTGCAAAGAATACCGACACAAAGAAAAAGGAGGAAAAAGCCAAGTCAATAGAACTTGCCATAGCTTCCATTGAAAAGCAGTTTGGTAAAGGGTCCATAATGAGGCTTGGGGATGACAGAGCCATACCAAAACTGTCGGTAGTCTCTACAGGGTCGCTTGCTATGGATATTTCGCTCGGAGTTGGCGGATTGCCAAGGGGAAGGGTTGTTGAAGCATACGGACCTGAGTCCTCTGGTAAAACAACCATTGCTCTTCATGCGCTTGCGGAATGCCAGAAGGCCGGTGGAATTGCGGCTTTTGTGGATGCCGAGCATGCACTTGATCCCGTTTATGCAAAAGCTCTCGGTGTAAATACCGATGACCTTCTTATATCACAGCCTGATTTTGGCGAACAGGCACTTGAAATTATAGATACACTTGTGAGAAGTGGTGCAGTAGACATTGTAGTGCTCGATTCGGTTGCCGCTTTAACACCCCGTGCGGAAATTGAAGGGGAGATGGGTGATTCACATGTAGGTCTCCAGGCAAGACTTATGTCGCAGGCACTTAGAAAATTAACGGCTTCTGTGAGCAGGTCTAATACAATCGTTTTCTTTATAAACCAGACACGCATGAGAATAGGTGTTCCTTCTTATATGAATCCCGAAACTACGACAGGTGGGACCGCGCTTAAGTTCTATTGCACGGTGAGAATGGATATCAGAAGAATAGGTTCAGTGAAGAACGGGGAAGAAATTATTGGCAATAGGGTAAGGGTAAGGATGGTAAAAAACAAAGTTGCACCCCCATTCCGGGAAGCTGAGGTTGACATTATTTTTGGGAAAGGAATATCAAGACTAGGTGAAATAGTAGATTTGGGGTTAAAATATAATATATTGTCAAGAAGCGGGACTTGGTTTTCTTATGGAGAAGAGAGACTTGGGCAGGGCAGAGACAACTCAAAAAACTTCTTGATAGAGAACCCTGGTATAAGGGAAGAGATTGTTTCCAAGATTTTGGAAGAAAGCGGTATTTTAAACTATGGGAAACAGGAAGAGGAAAATGAGCATGAACAAGGACAAGATAAATCTTGATGAGTTGTTAAAAGCTGCAATAAGGCTGGGTGCTTCGGATATACATCTGAAAGTAAACAGGACTCCGGTATTCAGGATTAATGGTAAACTGGTACAGCTTAAAGAAGCTCCCGCAATCACTGAAGAAAATAACAGGGAAATTGCCTATTCAATTATGAATGAATGGCAGACTAAAAAGTTTGAAGAAAACCTTGAGATGGATTTGGCATACAGCATATCCGGTCTTTCACGTTTCAGGGTAAATGTTTTCCAACAGCGCGGAACACTGTCTATTGCAATCAGGGCTATACCATATGAAATTTTAGGATTTGATGAACTAAACCTTCCACCAGTTGTAAAATCAATAGCGGAAGAGGAAAGAGGCTTGGTAATTGTTACAGGTACAACGGGTAGTGGTAAATCAACGACCCTTGCATCTATTGTGAATTATATTAACAGCACAAAGGCACGGCATATCATTACAATTGAGGACCCAATCGAATTCACGCAGAATGATAAATTAAGCTATATCAACCAAAGAGAAGTAGGTATTGATACAAGGAACTTTAAAAATGCCCTAAGAGCTTCTCTCAGGGAAGACCCGGATGTAATACTTGTGGGTGAGATGAGAGACCTTGAAACAATGGAAATTTGCATGTCTGCAGCTGAAACCGGGCATCTAGTATTTACAACACTCCATACTCTTGATGCACAGGAAACTATTAACCGTATTCTAACTGTATTCCCAGTGCACCAGCATAACCAGGTGCGCTACCAGCTTGCGCAGGTTTTAAAGGCAATAATTTCACAGAGACTGATGCCAAGGGCCGATACAGAGGGTAGGGTCCCTGCAATCGAAGTCCTGCTTGGAACTGCAAGGGTAAGGGACCTGATTGCAACACCTGAAAGAACAAAGGAAATTACACAAGCCATAGCTGAAGGTAACCTCCATTATGGTATGCAGACATTTGACCAGTGCCTGTTTGACCTTTACGGTAAAGGGATGATTGCCTATGATGAAGCTATGAGGCAGGCTACGAATAAAGACGACCTTGCTCTCAGGATACAGGGTGTTACTACCGGATCTGTCACTCTAGACATGAATGAATACGAGCAAAGAACCAATTAGATTATCTGTCTGAATCCCAATAAATATGCTGATAATAGGACTGGACACTACTTCCCAATCGGGGAGCGTGTCTTTAATTAATGAAAATAAGATACTGGGCGAGTGCCTTTTTAATGTCGGGCCAAGGCATTCTGAAAATGTTGTATCATCACTTGAATGGTTGCTGGATACCTTGAATATAGAAAAGCGGGAAATTGAAGCTTTGGCAGTTTCAATAGGACCCGGCTCATTTACTTCTATAAGGGTTGGTGTAACAATAGCAAAAAGCCTTGCTTATTCTATGAAAATAAAGATTGTAGGAGTGTCCTCGCTTGAGGTACTTGCAATGAACATTCCGCAGACCGGGATGAATATTTGCTCTATGCTTGATGCAAAGAGAAATGAAGTATATTCCGCAATATATAAATACAACAATAATTTATTAACCAGTACAAGGGATGAAAAGGTAGGGTCAGTCGAAGCTCTTTTAAATGATATCAAGGTGCCGACTGTTTTTGTTGGTGATGGTTCAGTTATATATAAAAAAGAGTTAGCAAACAGCAGAAATTCTATCCTGGTTTCCGATAACTTTAATATAGTCCGTTCTTCTAACTGTGCCCTTCTGGGCATAGTTAAATTAAACGATGGGAATTCAGATGATGTTATGGGGCTGGTGCCTAATTATCTCAGAAAAACTGATGTTGAATAATAGCTTCAGAAAATATTTACAGAAATATTAAATGTTGATTGAAAAAATTAATAATATATATATGATATATCGTTTTGAATTAAAATAATTTGTGCGGCAAAAGCAACAAAATCATAGATTTTAGGGAGACTCATATTGGCTAAGATGTTAGGCGCTGAAATGTTTTTTGAAACACTCATTCACGAGGGTGTTGATGTGGTCTTTGGACTACCAGGCGGCTACGTCCTAAAAGTCTATGATGTCATGAGGCAGTACGAAGACAGGATTACTCATGTACTTGCAAGGCATGAGCAGGCTGCTACACACATGGCTGACGGGTATGCAAGAGTATCCGGGAAACCCGGTGTTGTACTTTGTACTTCCGGGCCGGCTGCGACAAACACCGTTACGGGTATTGCAACCGCCCAGATGGATTCCTCTCCTATAGTAATATTTACAGGGCAGGTGCCGACACAGTACCTGGGAAGTGATGCTTTCCAGGAAGCTGACCATATTGGTATTACAATGCCGTGTACAAAACATAACTACCTGGTAAGAAAGACAGCAGATCTTCCACGTATCATGCTCGAAGCATTTCATATTGCTACAACGGGAAGGCCAAGTCCTGTACTGGTAGATATGCCGAAGGACGTATTAATAGGAGAAGACCAGCTAAATATTCCTAAAGATATAAATATAAGGGGCTATAAACCGAAAATTAAAGGTGATGCTGCCAAAATAAAAAAAGCTGTAGGCATGATACAAAAAGCCAAAAGGCCAATGGTATTTTGCGGCGGAGGTGTTGTTTGTTCCAATGCACATAAAGAACTAAGGAAATTTATAAAAAGATACCAGATACCGGTATGTTCCACATTAATGGGACTTGGTGTTGTAGATCCCGCCGATCCTCTCTATGTAAATTTTCTGGGTATGCATGGTTCATATGCTGCAAATATGACCGTTCATGAGTCGGACCTTGTTATTTCAATCGGCGCAAGGTTTGATGACCGTGCCACGGGTGGTAAATTCGATGAGTTTGCACCAAATGCAAAGATCATACACATTGATATAGACCCTGCTACAATAGATAAAAATATTACTGTACATTGCGATATAATTGGCGATGCAAAAGAGGTGTTAAACCAGTTAATGAAAGCTATGCCTTCTAAGCTCAAACTTGATAGAAAACCATGGTTCTCACAGATCAAAGAGTGGCAGGCTAAACACCCGCTTCTTCCTAATAAACATAAGAAAAACAAGATTTCAACGACATGTACAATTGATACACTTTCTAAGATGACAAATGGTGATGCCATAATTTGTTCGGATGTAGGACAGCACCAGATGTGGCTTGCACAGTTTTATAAATTTAAACAGCCAAGAAAATGGATTAATTCAGGAGGTCTCGGAACAATGGGATTTGGATTCCCGGCGGCCATGGGAGCAAAGTTTGCAGCCCCTAACGAACAGGTAATTGCTGTTTGCGGCGACGGGAGTTTTCAGATGAATTTCCAGGAACTGGCAACTGCAGTTGAGAACAAAATGGATCTGAAGATTGTACTTTTTAATAACAATCACCACGGAATGGTAAGACAGTGGCAGACTATGTTTTTTGACAGCAACTATGCTTCATCCAAATTCGGAGTATTGCCTGATTTTAAAATGCTTGCAGAGTCTTTCGGTGCGACAGGACTGAGAGCAACAAAACCAGAGCATGTCGAAGCAACACTTAAAGAGGGGCTTAACACCGAGGGCGTTGTGCTTATGGAGATTGTTACAGACCCCGAGGAGATGGTTTATCCGATGATTACACCGGGTGGAGCCATGAATGATATGATACTTCAGCCTGTTGATGTGGCCTGATAAATCTTAATAAATCTGTTCTAAATAGTTACGGAGGAAATAGTTAATTGAGACATACTATATCTATTTTTGTTGATAACGAATCGGGAGTACTTTCAAGAATAGCCGGGCTTTTCAGTGCCCGTGGATTTAATATTGAGAGTTTGAATGTTGCTCCTACCGAGGACCCTGAAACCTCTAGAATAACACTAGTTACAAGCGGCGATGACTTTATAATACAGCAGATAATCAAGCGTTTTAACAATATGGTCAATGTAATAAGAGTCCTGGACATTTCTGATACTAACCACGTAGAAAGAGAAATGGCGCTTATAAAGATTAAAACAACTGAAAAAAACCGTGCTGAGATACTTCGAATCGTTGATATATTTCGTGCAAAGGTAGTGGATACAACCCTTAAAAGCTATATGATAGAAATAACCGGAGATATTAAAAAAGTAGGTGGTTTTATAGAACTGTTGAAACCATTTGGAATA
>JAUXJP010000205.1 GCA_030624695.1 Candidatus Dadabacteria bacterium
CAGGTTATCTGTAAGTATAGGACTTGTTTATGTAGAAAGTGAAAAGGGAATGTTTATTGAAACTGTAAGGGACATTACGGAAAGGGTAAACCTGAGAAATAAAATAATTGATTTTGAAAAAGCCCAGATAGTCTCCAAGATGTCAGAAGGCATAGCACATCACATGGGCACACCTCTGGCATCCATGCTGCTAAGGATCCAGATGATGAAAGAAGATATTTCTAACCTTGAGGGTGGATCAGAATTCATGGGCAAACTGGATTCCGTTGAGAAACAGATATTTTATGGACAAAGGGTAATGCAGAGACTTCTTAAATTTGCAAGCAAACCAAGAGGTGAAGTATCGCCGGTAAATATTAAAACCCTGCTTAGTGAAATATCCGAAATACTAAAGCCACTTTGCTTAAAATCCGGTATTTCAATAGATATCAGGATAAAAAACAACATCAATGTCCTCGGTGACAGCGATATGCTTGAGCTTGTATTATCGGATATCAGTATGAATGCAATTGACGCAATGCCGGAAGGCGGGAAATTAACTATTAATTTATCAGCCGATAAAACTGGTAATTGTATAATTTTGTTAAAAGACACCGGCACAGGAATTCCCAAAAAAATATTGCCACTTGTGTTTGAACCATTCTTTAGTACAAAACCGTCAGGGAAGGGGACAGGCCTAGGCCTATCCGTAGCAAAGAGAATCATCCAGGACCATGACGGCAAAATCAGTATTAAAAGCACGGAAGGAAAAGGAACAGAAGTAAAAATATCATTACCAATTCTCGAGGAGGTTAAATAATACCCGCAATGTTTAAAGTACTTGTTGTTGATGATGACGAAGAACTCGTAAGTGCAGTGAGTGAACTTCTAGATAGAAATGGTTACGAGCCGGTATCAGCTTTTTCAGGAATCGAAGCGATAGAAAAATATTCCTCATATCCGGATATTAATGTTGCCCTTGTAGATCTTGTAATGCCCATGATGGACGGTTTTACACTTATTGATAAGCTTAAGGAGATAAATAAAAACATAGATGTAATCATTATTACCGGCCAGGGTACAGTGCCTACCGCTGTCGAAGCTATCAAAAGAGGGGCCAAGGATTTCATTATAAAACCTTACGACAAAGTAATTTTACTTAATAAGCTCGAACTTTTACGTAACACATTTGAGCTACAGAGTAAGGTAACTAAACTAAAAGATATACTGTCAGAAAAACTGGGGTTCGACAGCATAATTACCCGTTCTCAAACTATGAAAAAAGTATTTGAGAAAGCTTCTGCGGCTGCCAAAAGTGATGCAAATATATTTATTGTAGGAGAGACAGGGACAGGAAAAGGGTTGCTTGCAAAAGCCATACATATTAATAGTGACAGGAAAGAGGAACCTTTTGTCTCCATAAACTGCGGGGCAATCCCCAGGGAACTGCTTGAGTCCGAGTTGTTCGGGCATAAGAAAGGTTCGTTTACAGGTGCTATAAGTGACAAAACCGGTCTGTTTGCTTCTGCAGGAAGGGGAACTGTATTCCTTGACGAAATAGGAGAAATGTCAAAAGAACTTCAGGTAAGGATATTAAATGTACTTGAAGATCATAAGGTCAGGCCGGTTGGAGAAACACGTGAATATGAAGTTAAAGCAAGAGTTATTGCTGCAACTAACAGATCTATTTCGGAACTAAAGGATAAATTTCTCAGGGAAGACCTCTTTTACAGACTTGCAGTTATTGTGATAGAACTGCCGCTATTAAAGGAAAGAAAAGAAGATATACCACTTTTGAACCAGTATTTTATTCAAAAATTTAATGAAAAATATAAAAAGAATATATCCGGCCTTACTTCGGATGCATTAGAAACTCTTTCAAGTTATGAGTTCCCCGGCAATATCAGGGAGCTCGAAAACCTGCTCGAGGGAATTATTGCTATTTCATCCGATAAAAAGTCAAATATTAATACCAAGGATATAAATTCACATCTTTTATGGAAAGATAATAACGAATCGGGCCATTCTATCTTAAAACTTGATAAGATTGAGAAACAAACATTAAAACAGGCGCTTAGGGAATCAAAAGGAAATAAATCAAAAGCAGCAAAACTTCTCGGAATATCCAGGGACACTCTTTACAGGAAAATTAAACAGTTTGGTATTTAAAATTTACATAAATTGTGTCTGACAAGTACATCAGGCACTACTTTTACAATAAGTAATAATTAAAACTTAAATATAAAATTATAATTTAAGGGGGTAATTGCAAGATGAAAGACCTTATTATTATTTATATATTTGTTCAAATAGTATTTATACTCATAGCTATTCTAAAACTGAATATGCCTGAAGGTATATTTATTACTATTATTCCCGCTTTAATTATTGCATTTATTATCAGAAGAATACTTATTGGAAAAATAACATAGGCTTCACTTACTCACTCACTCAATCCAATTATTACAGGTAATCTCAGCCAATTCCACCAAACTGTATGATTTTAAGACATAATACAATGCCTGCAGCCAAATAATTCAATGATATAGGGTTATTACATATGGCAAGTTTCTTGAAACTAAGAATATCAGCAAGACACTTGCAAATTAAAAAATAATATTTAATAATGAATACAAAGATTATGTTCAAATACATTTTTTTTATAATATTAGTTTTTACAGGATGCAGTACAGATAAAAAAAGTGAATTGCCTGTAAAAAACAGTTTACCCCAGGTCCAACTTCTGGATTTGGATGAGAATGAATTTTTATTTTCTGACCTGAATGGCAAGGTAGTTGTTCTTAGTTTTATATACACCAACTGCCCGGACATATGCCATCTGACAAGCAGTAAGCTAAATCTATTTAAAAATTCTCTTGATAAAGAAGTCAAAGAAAACTTGTATTTTGTTTCTATTTCCTTTGACCCGGACAGGGACAGCCCTGAAATACTCAGAGAACATGCAAGGCTGATGAATCTTGACCTTTCAAACTGGTTTTTTGTTACCGGGAATCAATTAAACATTAAAAAGGTACTTGAGGCAGCCGGTATTGATCCATTAATACAAAGCGGCACTGACAGTAATACCTATACATATAGCCA
>JAUXJP010000090.1 GCA_030624695.1 Candidatus Dadabacteria bacterium
AAATAAGGAAAAAAATAAGAATTTAAATAAAAGTTAATAACTGTTGTCATCCTGAACACTTCGACAAACTCAGTACAGGCTCGTTTCAGGATCTAATAAAAAAGCAGAAGACTCAGAAAATTTAGAGATTCCGAAACAAGTTCGGAATGACATTACACGGAATATTTTGCCTAGTACTGCTTTTTTAGAAGTTCCGCGGCCCTGGGAGCAAAATAGGTAATTATCATATCTGCACCTGCCCTTTTTATACTAAGCAGGCTTTCTAATATTATTTTGTCCTCATCCAGCCATCCTGAATTTGAAGCTGCCTTTATCATAAGGTATTCACCGCTTACCTGGTAAGCAGCTACGGGAAGGTCCGTATTGTCCTTAAAGAGGTATACCATATCAAGGTAGTGGCTGGCGGGTTTTACCATGACAATGTCCGCCCCTTCTTCCTCATCCAGCATCAGTTCTCTCAATGCTTCACGTGAGTTTGCCGGGTCCATCTGGTATGTTTTCTTATCACCCGCTTTCGGTGCGGAATCCAGTGCTCCCCTGAAAGGGCCATAGAGGGAAGAAGCATATTTTGCGGTATAAGACATAATGGAAACAGATGTAAATCCTTCTTCATCAAGTATTTCCCTGATTGCGCCAATACGCCCGTCCATCATATCACTTGGTGAAACAACATCAGCTCCTGCATGTGCATGTGATAATGCCTGTTTGCAAAGAACATCTACTGTAAAATCATTAAGTATCTCACCTGATGGTGAAACAATTCCATCATGACCTTCACTGTTGTAAGGATCAAGCGCTATATCAGTTATCAGGGTAGCGTCAGGGCAGCTATTTTTTAGCTCCCTAAGTGCCCGCTGGACCAGTCCCTTTGAATTATAGGACTCTTCACACAATGGTGTTTTGTATGAATCTTTTATCGCGGGAAATAAAACGAACGCGGATACTCCAAGTTTTAAAGACCTTTTTACTTCATTAACAAGTCCTCTGATACTAAATCTTTTACACCCGGGCATTGATGTAATTTCTTCGTCGGAATTACCATCATGTATAAAAACAGGATAGATAAAGTCTCCGGGTTCGAGATAGGTCTCTTTTACCAGTTTTCGAATTGTCTCCGATTTTCTGTTTCGCCTCGGCCTGGCAGATATTTCAAGGCCGGGTATATCTTCACTTGGTATAATATTTTTAGAATTGTTTTTTTTCATATATTTTTCCTATAAAATTAAGGATAGTAGAATACATCATAATTTTAAAACATTAAAATTATGAATTAAGGGAATAATATCCCAGGAGGCAATTATATGTACCTTAAAATTACTGGCCGGATCTTTAATATAGCTGCTTTTCTTCTATTTTCATCACTGATATTTACAGGATGTCATAAAAATAGCACAATTAAAACGGATAAGAATTCTAAAGCAAAGAAAGCCGGATCACATGAAGTTGTAATTTATAGTGTTGAAAGATCACCCCAGATACCTTTTGCCAGGGCAAATATTACATTCCCCGGCCAGGATGAACTCCTTGAGGATGACGATGTCTTTATTGTAATTGAAGTAGATAATTTCCAGCTGGGTGTGCAAACAAATACTTTGAGAGCAAAAGAACTGTCGAATTCTCCAAAAGGACAGCACGTCCATCTAATAGTAGACAATAAACCTTATATTGCTGTTTATGAGCAGGATCACCCTGTAAATGTGGGCAAACTTGGCCCCGGTACTCATACCGTAGTTGCTTTTCCAAGCCGTTCATATCATGAAAGTGTAAAATCACCCACTGCTTTTGATGTAAAAAACTTTGATATTGTTTCTCCAGGAGGGAGTAATGTTATAAACAGGGATACTCCTTCAATTATCTATAGTAGGCCAAAGGGGACTTATAAGGGTGTTGATGCAAAGGAAATAATGCTGGATTTTTATTTAAATGACGTAGAACTCAGTCCGGATGGCAATTTTGCAAGGTACTCAATCTCAAAAAATAACAGTGCAGGTGATTCAAACGACGTATATACAATAGATATACATGAATGGAAACCATCCTTTATCATGGGGCTAAGCTCAGGTGTTTACACCGTAACCCTTGAACTTCTGGACAGTACTGGGAACCTAGTACCGGGAGCCTGGAATAATACAACAAGGGAAATTGAAGTAATTTCTGAATAATAAACCAAAACAGATTATTCGGAATAGTTAAAATAAACCTGAAAATAGGTATTGAAATTCCTTTTCTTAGGATTATTTTATAACAAAATTGATTTCGGGAGTATATAGAATATGACTGAAAAAAAATCTGGAAAAAAAGAATTTCAGGCTGAAGTAAAGCAGCTCTTAGACATTATGATTCATTCCCTTTATAAGGACAAAGAAATATTTATAAGGGAACTTGTTTCAAACGCTTCTGATGCATTAGAAAAACTGCGTTATATACAACAGACGGAAAAAGAAATATTTGATGAAAAACTGCCGCTTGAGATTGAGGTAAAAACAGACGAAGAGGCAAATACAATTACTATTACTGATTACGGTATTGGCATGACAAGTGAAGAACTTACTGAAAATCTCGGTACTATTGCACATTCCGGGTCCAAACAGTTTCTTGATTCAGTAAAAAAAGGTGCAGACATAAATGAGAACCTTATAGGCCAGTTTGGTGTAGGTTTTTACAGTGTTTTTATGACTGCAGAGCGTGTGGAAGTCCTGACTCATAGCTGGCAAAAAGATGGTGAAGACCTATTATGGAAAAGCGATGGTTCAGGTACTTATGAAATTAATAAAGTAAAAGGAAATAGAAGGGGTACTTCAATTGTTGTTTACCTTAAAGAAGATGAAAAAGAGTATTCAAATTCAGAAAGAGTAAAAATCATTCTGAAACAGTATTCAAGCTTTGTTCAGTTTCCACTCAAATTAAACGGTGAACAGATTAACACTGTTGATGCTATATGGCTTAGAAAATCAAAAGACATTACAGAGGACGAATATAAAGAATTTTATAAATTTCAGTCAAATTCATTTGACGATCCTTTTTACCGGCTTCATTTCAGTGCCGATGCACCAATAGATATAAATACATTACTTTTTGTACCAACTGAGAATCCCGAGATACCGGGTTTTGGAAGAATTGAACCATCTGTCAGCCTATATTGTAAAAAGATACTTATAGATGACAAGCCAAAAGAGTTCTTACCTGACTGGCTGAGATTCCTGAAAGGTGTTGTGGACAGCGCAGACCTTCCGCTTAATATTTCCAGGGAGAGTATGCAGGACACTAATCTGTCGCAAAATCTTGGTAGGGCAATTACCAAGAGGTTTATAAAATTTCTTGGTGATGAAGCAAAGAAAGATAAAAAGAAATATTCTGAATTTTATAATAAGTTTGGATTATATATTAAAGAGGGAGCATCATCCGATTTTGTAAACCGTGAATCCCTGCAAAAACTTATGAGATTTGAAACTTCCAGGACCAAAGGTGAAGATAAAATTTCGTTTGATGAATATGTATCAGGAATGAAAGAGGAGCAAAAAGACATTTTTTACATCCTGGGTAATGACAGGGAATTTATTGAAAAGAGTCCCCAGATGGAAGTATTTAAATCCAGGGACATCGAGGTCATCTACGTATATGAACCAATAGATGATTTTGTAATGAACAATGTCAGGGAATATGATAGTAAATCCATTATATCTATTGACAGTACTGATGTTGATCTTGATACAGATGAAAAGAAAAAGAGCCACCTGAAAAAAGAAAAAACAGAAGAACTCTGCAAGTGGCTAAAGGATACACTGGGTGAAAAGGTTGAGGAGATTGGAGTAAGTAAAAGGCTTGTCGACAGCCCTGTTGTGGCTTTGAACGCTGACAAATTAATGACAAACAGTATGAAAAGGCTGATGAAAGCCATGAACAAGGATGCAGGGGATAACAACAAGGTAAAACTTGAAATAAACACTTCACATAAATTAATTAAGCAATTAGATGAACTGCGAGAAAAAGATGAAGGATTGGCAAAACTTGTTGCAGAGCAACTTTTTGATAATTCACTATTGGCAGCAGGTTTTATAGAAGACCCGCAGAATATGGTTGGTAGAATTAATGATATTCTCGAACATGTATCTGCAAAATAATACAAGGAGATTTATATGCGTAACAGATTATTCTTACTGGGATTTTTATTTGTAATAACAGCGATGTTCATATCTGCAGACAGTTTTGCGGAAGCAGAAAAAAAGAGTCAGTACACTACAACTGATTCAGGACTGAGGTACAGAATCTTTAAAGAAGGCACAGGGCCAAAACCCGAAAAAGGGGACAAGGTGAAAGTGCATTATACCGGTAAATTAACAGATGGTACTGTCTTTGATTCCTCAAAAGACAGGGGGCCATTTGAATTTAAAGTTGGTACAGGACAGGTAATAAGTGGCTGGGACGAGGGGGTAATAGATATGCAGGTTGGTGAAGTAAGAGAACTCGTTATTCCCCCGAGCCTTGGTTACGGCTCAAGAGGTGCAGGAAACCTTATACCTCCGGATTCCACTTTAGTTTTTGAAGTTGAAATGCTTGAAATAGTAAAATAGGAACCTGATGAATTACCTCTCCCATCTTTTTCTCGCAGAAGATACCGAAGAGTCAAAGATTGGTAATTTGCTGGGTGATTTTGTAAAAGGCAGATTAAATGATGATTTTAGTCCGGAAATTATAAAAGGGATTAAAACTCACCGAAAGATTGATTTGTTCACCGATTCCCATGAAACGGTAAGACAAACAAAAAAACTGATCAGCCCGGAAAGAAGAAAATATTCCGGTGTACTAATAGATATTTTTTTTGATCATTTTCTAACTCTACAATGGCAAATTTATTCAGATAAAGATTTTGATCTGTTCGTAGAAGATACATATAAAATTCTATTAAAATACCAGGATATTTACCCCTTCAAGGGCAAAGCTCTTATTCCAAGGATAGTGCAGAAAGACTGGCTCAGAAAATACGGTGATTTTGATGGCCTATCTCTAGTATTTGAAAGAATGTCTGAAAGGGTGAAGAGGAAAAACCCCCTCAGGGGTTCTGAGCAGGAACTAAGGGATAATTATTCCCAAATAGAAAATAACTTTAATATCTTTTTCCCCGATTTGATTAGATATGTAAATGAAATCAGGAACGAACTATGAAAATTAACAGGTTGAGGATGACAAATATTTATAAACGACCTGCAATGAATAACGTTAAGAAAATATAAATTCAAATCGTAAAGAAACGTAAAGGGGTTGTGGAGGGATTTTACGTTTTAGATTTTAATTTGGATTTTTAGTGTATGAATTGCCAGTCTTGATCTTTCTTTTGCTTCGTTTTCTTTATATCAAGATAAAG
>JAUXJP010000056.1 GCA_030624695.1 Candidatus Dadabacteria bacterium
ATAAAGCCTTTCGGGCATTGATAATTCTTGGTATAATAGTTGTATCAATTTCTTTTTGCGTATACTTGTTTAGTTCTGCATCATTTCTTATTGATGAGATAGTAATAAAGGGCGCCAACAGAGTTACCAATGCTGAAATTATAAAAAGATCCGGAATAAGGGCGGGAATGAGTACTGTTTTCTTCCATGAAAGTAGTGTTAAGAACTCGCTTCTAAAGAGTCCCTGGATCAAAGAAGTAACGATATTAAAGGAATACCCAAGCAGAGTAGTTATTAGCATTAATGAATATGAACCGTTTTGTATCGCTGCATTTGAAGAAGGAATTTATCTGTATTTGAGTGAAACCGGTAAGAAATTGGGAGAAATAAACCACAAAGAAGGCCTTGATTACCCTGTAATCACAATGGATGGGAGGCATGATGAATCACTAATCGGCCAGGCCATTCAATTATTAAAACTTTCAAAAACAAGCAATATCCTGTCCTGGGAAGAAATCTCGGAAGTAAAAATTTCAAACAGGTTTGGAATAAGGATGCTTACAAATGATAAAAGATATATTGATTTTGGCACCGGAAATCTTATAAGTAAATGGTATAAAGTCGAAAAAATAATTAACCGTTCTAGAAACATCAACCTAACTGAAAAATATATAAATATAAGTTCTGAATATATGGGGATAGTTAATTTTAAAATTTAATTATGGCTGAAAATCAAAAAATATTTATAGGCCTTGACCTAGGAACAACAAAAATATGTGCAATTGTTGGAGAATTTAACAACGATGAACTTGAGATTGTAGGTGTAGGTATTCACCCTTCTCATGGCTTAAAAAGGGGAGTTGTTGTAAATATTGATGAAACAGTTGATTCAATAAAAGTGGCCGTTGAAGAAGCAGAGAGAATGGCGGGCTGTGAAATTCAAAGTGTTTATGTAGGGATTGCAGGCGGGCATATCAAAGGTATTACCGGGCATGGAATGATTACCCTAAGAAACAGGGAAGTCACTAAAAGGGACATTGAAAGGGTTATTGAATCGGCAAATGCACTGATGATCCCGGCAGACAGGGAAATTATCCACGTTATACCCCAGGAATACGCTGTCGATGGCGAAACCGGAATAAAAGACCCGGTAGGCATATGCGGAATTAAACTTGAAACAAAGGTTCATATAGTTACCGGGCAGGTTACAGCGGCACAGAACCTGATAAAATGTATACATCTTGCAGGAATGGATGTTGCCGATGTTGTACTTGAGCAGATTGCATCCAGTAAAGCAGTACTTACTCATGACGAAAAAGAGATAGGTGTAGTAATAATTGATTGCGGAGGCGGTACTACAGATATAGCAATATATTCGGGAGACAGTATTAGGCATACCGAAAACCTCACACTTGGCGGTGATCACCTTGATAAAGATATAGCACTTGGATTATCTGTATCTCTCTCTGAAGCAAGAAAACTCAAGGAAAGATACGGTGTAGCTTTATCCGAACTTGTATCAAGTGAAGAAACAATTCAGATAGACGGCGTAGGCGGAAGAAGGCAAAGGCAAATTTCAAGAAAAGAGCTCTCTATGATAATTGAACCGAGAATGGAAGAGATATTCAGCCTTGTAAAAAGAGAAATAATTAAATCCGGTCATCAGAACTTATTACCAGCCGGGGCAGTTATTACAGGCGGCACTGTAATTATGGAAGGCAGTGTTGATCTTGTTGAAAGAATTCTTGGCATACCTGTAAGATTAGGAATACCAATGGAAGTCGGTGGTTTAAAGGACATTATTGCCAATCCGATCTATTCCACGGGTGTTGGACTTGTACAGTATGGAGCAACGAATCCTGAGAACAGCATCAGAAAAATTAGAATAAGAGATGAAAATATATTTAATAAAGTTTTTGATTCAATGAAAAACTGGTTTCAAGAGTTTTTTTAAGTTAAAATGTTTTTATCCAGGAGGAGTATAAAATATGGCAAACTTTGAGATTGAATTTCCTTCAGTTGAAAATAAGGCCAAGATCAAGGTTATCGGTACAGGTGGTGCAGGCGGAAACGCTATAAATGCAATGATCGACAAAGGGTTAAACGGAGTCGAATTTATTGCAACCAATACCGATTCTCAGGACCTTATGAAATCTGCAGCAACAACCAAGATCCAGCTTGGTGCAAGAGTTACAAAAGGATTAGGTTCAGGAGGCGACCCTTCCGTAGGAAGAGAAGCGGCTCTAGAAGATCAATCCAAACTCGCAGAGGCACTTGAAGGTTCAGACATGGTCTTTGTAACCGCGGGTATGGGAGGAGGGACCGGCACAGGTTCATCCCCAATTATTGCACAAACATCTCGTGAAATTGGCGCACTTACAGTGGGCGTAGTAACAAAACCTTTTGGTTTTGAAGGACCCAAAAGGAACAAGCAGGCTCTTGAAGGTATTAGAGAGCTAGAAAAGCAGGTTGACACCTTAATTGTCGTGCCAAACGACCGGCTTGCTGCAGTTCACAAAATCAGTATCTTGGATGCCTTCCAGAAAGCCGATGAAGTTTTATATCAGGCCGTAAGGGGCATTTCAGACATTATCACAGGCACTGGTTATATTAACGTCGATTTTGCCGATGTTAAAAACATAATGAGTGAAAACGGTGGTAAAGCTCTTATGGGTGCAGGCTTTGCCCAGGGATCAAGCAGGGGCATAGAAGCAGCAGAAATGGCAATCACAAGCCCATTACTTGAAGATATCTCGATAGATGGTGCAAAGGGTATATTACTTAATGTAACTGCCTCACCTGATTTTGGCATTGAAGAGTTAAACGATGCCTGCAACTATATCAGGGAAAGAGCTCATGATGATGTAAACCTTATTTTTGGTTTAGTTTTTGATAGTAACAGCCAGGATTCAGTCAGGATTACTGTTATTGCAACAGGGATTGACAGCGGTATGCAGGAAAGAGTTGAAAACATAGTCACAACTGTTCCATCGGATTTAGATGAACAAGATGAGTTCGAAATTCCTGCTTTTATCAGAAGAAGGGGAATTAAGTAAAACTCAAAAATTAATGCAAACCTGTTTTTAGACAGATTGTGGACTAGGCCGATATAATAGAAAGTTAATTTTATTCAATAATGGTTTCATTTACAGGGAGACCTATCCTTGGAGAGTCAATATAAAGACCTTCCAGGTCATAGAACTCCCTTAAGGGGTCGTAAAGGATATGAGTTACTACGTTAGCAGCATCAATTAAAATCCAGTTCATTTTTTGCGTTCCCTCAATTCCCAGGATCTGGACCTTTTCTTTTTTGAGAACATCCTCAATGTTTTCAGCAATTGTTTTTACGCCTCTGTCCGAATTTGCACTGCAAATCACAAAATAATCCGTAACATCACTCTGCTCCGAGACATTTATTATTACGGGGTTTTCTGCTTTTTTATCTATTGCAGCACCTGCTATTAATAATGCTTTATCTATCGCTTCGATCTCATTCTCCCAAATACAGCTTATTTTTTAAAATATATTTATTTACACTATCCGGCACAAAATATTTAATTGATTTACCGTTTTCTACTAATTTTCTTAAAGTTGTTGAAGAAATTCTTATACCTTTGATCTTAAAGAAGACCAGGCTGTTGCCGCTTGAATGTTTATAAACTGTCTTACCATTCTTATTTTCAGACAATTTAAACTGTTTTACCAGGCCGCGGGGAATTATATCCCTAATATTTTCTAATTTAAAGCCCGGCCTGCTCAGTACAGCAAAATCAGCATATTTAAAAAGCTCTTTATAGTCTTTCCATGTATCAATCTTTGCGAGATTCTCAGTACCGAGAATAAAAAATATCCTGTAATTTTTAAATTTATCTTTAAAATATTTTAATGTGTCAACTGTATATGATGGGCCCGGTCTTTTCATTTCAACATCTGAAACCTCAAAATCCTTAATATCCCTGGTTGCAAGTTCAAGCATTCTCAACCTGTATTTTGCATCTACTATATTCTTTTCATTTTTAATTGGGTGAATCGAAGAAGGTATAAATATAATTTTATCAAGATCCAGTATTTCCCTGACCTCCTCGGCTGCTCTTAAATGACCAATATGCAACGGGTTAAAACTACCCCCGAATAATCCCACCTGTAATTTAGCACCCATCTCTATTAATTATTAAGATATCCTTCAACCATAAATTCCTGGCCGATTTTTTTTATATTTATATGACTGACATTAATCGCATTTTCCATTTTATCAATGTTTAAGCCAGCTATCATACTTAGACCATCACCACCAACAATTTTTGGGGAATAAAAAATATTTAACTCGTCAACAAGTCCTTCTTTTATTGCAGAAGATGCAACCTTACTCCCACCTTCAAGCAGGACACTGGTAATACCCATCTTAACCAGCTTTTTTAAAAATTGCTTGATCCTTATATGCCCATTTTTATCAGTAGCTACAGGCAATACAAATGCACCTGCATTTTCAAGGATTTTTTTTCTCGTTTGCTTTGCATTTTTACTACAGGCAATAATCGCTTTATCATGAATTTTAAGAATATTTGATCCGGCAGGAGTCCTTAAATTACTATCGAGTACAAGTGGGATCGGCTGAGAAGTCTGCTTTCTTTTAATCCTTACATTAAGACTTGGATTATCGTTAATTAACGTATTTATTCCTACCAGGACTGAGTCCATTTCATTTCTTAATTGATGTGCATACTCTCTCTGGGTTTCACTCCCTATCCACTTAGAATCACCTGATTTTGTGGCAATGTTGCCATCAAGTGTTACCGCCATTTTTAGCAGTACATATGGTAGCCCGGTTGTGATATGTTTAATAAATACCTTGTTTAGTTTCCTCGATTTTTCTTCCAGTATTCCGCTTTCAACTTCTATTCCGGCTTTTTTAAGTTTCTTTATTCCAAGTCCTCTTACCTTTGGGTTTGGATCACTCATACCAATAAATACTCTTGATATTTTTTCACGGATAACAGCATCTGTGCATGGAGGGGTCCTTTTCCCTTTATGGCAGCAGGGTTCGAGGTTTACATAAAGGTCTGAACCAGAAATTCTGTTTCCTTTTTTCTTTGCATCTTCAAAAGCTTCGATCTCTGCATGAGGCAGGCCGGCTTTTTTGTGATAGCCCTTCCCTATTATCTTGCCGTTTTTAACAAGGACTGCTCCAACAAGGGGATTTGGGCTTGTCATTCCTTCACCTTTTTGGGCAAGTCTTAATGCGAGTTCCATAAATTTAATATTGGTTTTTTGGTTCATATAATTGCTTTTATTGTGTAGATATTAAGATAACAGGAAAACTATTAGAAAAAATCAGTGAACTGTTGTATCACCATCCGCAAAAAGTGCTTCAACAAACTCTTCAGCTTTAAATTCCCTGAGGTCTTCAAGGGCTTCACCTATCCCAATATATTTTACTGGTATATTCAGTTCATCTGCAATTGCAATAATAACACCACCTTTTGCAGTACCATCCAGCTTTGTTAAAACTATACCACTAATGTCTATCACCTCATTAAATGACTTTACCTGCTGCACTGCATTCTGGCCCGTAGTAGCATCAAGCACTATCAGCACCTCGTGGGGAGAATCACTAATTTCTCTTCCGAGTATTCGTTTTATTTTCTTGAGTTCGTCCATCAGGTTTGTTTTGGTGTGCAGCCTTCCTGCAGTGTCCACAATCAAAAGGTCAATGCCCCTTGCCCGGGATGCCTGCACTGCATCAAAAGCAACAGCAGAGGGGTCAGCCCCGGGGCTTCCCTTTATAAAATCGCTACCAACCCTTTGCGACCATACCTCAAGCTGCTCTATTGCAGCGGCACGGAAAGTATCCGCAGCAGCAACCATAACTTTGTTGCCACCTTTAATAAATTTATTAGCAAGTTTACCGATTGTAGTTGTTTTACCTACACCATTAACCCCTACTACCATTACTACTGTTGGTTTTGTTTTGAATTCTGATATCCCGCCTTCGGCATTTTTTAAAATATTCAAGATTTCTGTTTTTAGTGCGTCTTTTATCTCTGAGGGACTATTTAAGTCGCTTCCTGCAATAACTTCCCTTAGTTTCATTGTGGTGCCAACACCGATATCAGATGATATTAATGATTCTTCAAACTCGTCCCAAGTTTCCTGGTCTATTTCGCTGCGTGAGAATATTCCGTCAAGCTTACCAAAAAGCCCGGTCTGCGTTTTTGAAAGCCCTTTTCTTAGTCTTGAAAATACAGATTCTGTTTCGCTAACTGCCGGGGATTCCTCTACCAACCCTACTTCTTCTATTTCTTCAGTAACAATTTCTTCCGGGGTGGGCTCTTCCTGTACTTTTACTGCAATTTCTTCTGTTATTGTTGCCGGTTCAGGAATTTCAGGATCTAAAGGCCCAACAGCTTTAAAAGCATCCTGGACTTCCTCCGAGACAGGCTCAGATGGTGGTAAATCAACAGGCACCTCTTCCGGTGGAGTAATTGTTGGTTTTTCTTCAATTACTGCTTTATCAACTTCGGGAGTTTCTTTCCCGGATAATAATTTCGAGATAAATAATGTTAGTAAATAGAGTATTAAT
>JAUXJP010000164.1 GCA_030624695.1 Candidatus Dadabacteria bacterium
AGCAGACCTATCCAAGGCTCATGAGTTTTCCAAAAGACAAGGCTGAAGACCTGCTGAGAATAGAGGCAGGACAGGCAATTGCACAGTCACTTCTTGCAGCAACTGAGCTTGGCCTTGGTACATGCCTTCTTGCTACGGGCAGAAAACCCGCTGAGTTTCCTCAGGTACTTGGAACTCCAGAAAACATTGTCCCAATCTGGCTTATGGCTGTAGGATATTCTGCAGAACAGCCCGGGCAAAGACCCAGAAAAAGGTTTGACAGGCTTTTTCACTCAGGTGAATACGGTACTCCACTGGCGGAAGACAAGGATGTTAGAAAGGAGCTTGAGCTCGAAAATTTAATTCAGCCCATGGACCCGCTTCCCGGTAGAGAAGAGGAGCTAAAACATATCTGCAGAATGTTTGGTTTTACAGAAGCAATGGCGGATATGCCCAAAGAAAAAATCCTTGAGATGTACGAGGAAGATTCCCCATATTACGGAGAACTTCCACCAGGACTGGAAAAAAGAGGAGTTTAGAATACCAGGCCGATTTTGGACTTATTCCGGTTTCGGCCTTTTTTTAATCTAATGCTCTTGGTTAATAATATTTATTCCGTTATCTTAATCTCACAATGAAAAGACAGGCTACGGTAAACAGAAAAACAAAGGAAGTAAAATGCAGTATCACCTTAAACTTAGACGGGTCCGGCAAGTTTGATGTTAAGACCGGTATACCTTTCTTTAACCATATGCTTGAGCAGTTTGCCAAACACGGCTATTTTGATTTAAAGATAAAAGCAATTGGTGATACGGAGATTGATTTCCATCACACAGTTGAAGATACGGGAATTGTACTTGGTGATGCCATTGATAAGTCACTTGGGGATAAAAAAGGAATCAGGCGATTTGCTCATGCTTCTGTACCTTTTGATGACAGCCTCGTATCCGTCACACTCGACCTCAGTGGAAGGCCTTATTTTGTGTTTAGGGGAGAAATACCCAAATCTAAAGTCGGAGAGTTTGATGTGGAACTTGCAGAAGAATTTTTTAAATCACTTGCAAACTCTATAAAATGCAACCTGCATATTGAGCTTAAATATGGCACAAACCTACACCACAATATCGAGGCAATGTTTAAAGCTGTAGGAATTGCCCTTGATGAAGCTACATCGATTGATACACGTTCCAAGGCTATACCATCAACTAAAGGCACGCTCTAATGATATCAATAGTCGATTATGGTATGGGTAATCTGAGAAGTGTGTCAAAAGCTTTTGAGACCCAGGGATTTGCAGTATCAATCACGAGCAGTCCGGATGATATAAACAAAGCCAACGGGCTTGTATTGCCGGGAGTAGGTGCATTCGGTGAATGTATGGCTAATCTCAACAGGCTCGGGCTTGTTGAGCCTATTAAAGATTACATCAACTCAGGCCGGCCGTTTCTTGGAATTTGCCTGGGATTCCAGATTTTATTTGAAGAAAGTGAAGAGTCACCGGGGGTAAAAGGACTTGGACTGTTTAAAGGAAGGGTAGTAAGGTTTCCTGATTTTGGAGAAAAAAGAATTAAAGTGCCGCAGATGGGGTGGAACACTATAAATTTTGATAGTAGTTCCCACGTACTTAACAATATCCCTGAAGGTACATGGTTTTATTTTGTACATTCCTATTATGTAGATCCTGAAAAGAACGGGCTGAGTATTATTACCTCAAATTACGGAATAGAATTTACTGCAGCAGTAGAAAAAGAAAATATTTTTGCCTGCCAGTTTCACCCGGAAAAAAGCGGCAGATATGGACTTGATCTTGTTAAGAACTTTGCAAAACTTACTATCTGAAGTCAATTCCTGTAGATTGCATTGTAAGCACCGTAACTCCTCAGAATTCTTTTTACATAGTTCCTAGTTTCGGTAATCGGGATTTTTTCAATAAACTCGTCATATTTGTAGTAGCCAATTGTCTCTACCCATTTGGCAACTCTGTTTGGCCCTGCATTGTAACTTGCAATTCCAAGGGGTATCTCGCCGTTATACCTGTCTAAAACTTTTCTAAGGTAAAAAGAGCCGAGTTCTACATTTACTTCCGGATCAAACAGCTTATTAAAGTTGTAATGCTGAATTCCGACTTCCTGGGCCGAGTCATTTGCGGTGCCGCTTATAAGCTGCATTAATCCCCTGGCATTTGATCTCGAGACCGCGTCTTTGTTGTACCTGCTTTCTTCCCTTATAAGAGAATAGACAAGCAGTACATCATGCCCGTATTTATTAGAGTATCTAAAAACTGCATCCGAATAGGGCTGGGGATACTTATAGGGCAGAGCGGCTGGTGCGTCTATTTTTTCAAGCAAATTTACTGATTTATATATATTGCCGGTCCTGTTGTACAACTGGCTGACAATAATAATTTGGTCATTGCTTTCGGCTCTTTCTTCAAGGGCCAATATCTCAATTTTGGCATACTCATAAATACCCATATCAGTGAACATTACCGCTTTTTTATAGTTTGGATTTTTCAGTACAGCGTAGTTATTTAGTTTTGTATTTTGGACTTTTGCGGTATGATCGATTTTTATGCGTGCTAAAAAAGAGTGGTACGTGAACCTGTTGGAAAAGGCCAGCGACTCGTAGATATTGTAAGCATCAGCTTTATGGCCGAGCTTTTCCAGTGACTTTGCTTTCCAGTATGGAAAACTCTGGGCATCAAAGGAGTCCTGGGGATAAGAATAGCCGGAAAAAATGTCATAAGCATTTTGGTACCGGCCTCGTTTGTAGTATATCCATCCGAGGTTCCATGCTGCATCAGGGGTTTTTTCATATGCCGGGTATTCGGCAATGACAGTTTTATAGTAATTTGAGGCATTAGTTAATCTGAGATTGCGCTGTTCAAGTTTACCAGCCATGTACAGGCCCATGGGTGCAAATTCACTGGAAGGATAGCGTTCATAAACGGATTGGTATGCCTGACGGGCCTTTTTAAACCTGCCGATTTTTTCATAGCTTCTTCCTTTCCAGTATAATGCCTCCGGACCGTTAATAGTGTTGAATTTTGCTATAGCCCTTTCAAGCCTTCCAAGGTTGTAAAGGGATTTTGCTATTTTAAAGTTAATATCGTCATTTGGCTGGAGCATTTTGTATTCATCAATTGCATTGTTCCAGCTTTTAAGATTATAGAGTGCTTCAGCTCTTTCAAATCTCTGTGTCCTGGTGGGTTTAAATTCAAGTCCGTTACTATTTGCTAATTCAATAACCTTAATGGAAAAGGTAGACTGGGGGTAACTGACCCAGATTTTTTTATATTGTTCAAAAGCTTCGTTTACAAGGTCCTGTTCAAATAAAATTTCACCAATTGAATTTGTATATATTGCCTTGTTCCATTCAGACTGTTCTTTTTCTATTAACGTTTGGTAAATGTTTATTGCATCCTGGTATTTTCCCTGGCCATTGTAAATTTCTGCAAGTGAGGCAAGGGAATCAGCCGTTAGTGTACTGGAAGGATAATTTTAAATTATTTTTTTATATTTTTTCTCAGCCTGCCTTATATTGCCAAGATTTTTGAAAGAACCTGCTTCAAGGTAATAGATATAATCGGTTAGAAGGGGTAGCTGTTTTTCAAGTCCCCTGAGACTTTTTAAATTTTTATCATACTCTCCTGATTTGTACAGGCAGTAAGCAGTCTTAA
>JAUXJP010000135.1 GCA_030624695.1 Candidatus Dadabacteria bacterium
TCCAGCTCAATTGAAGGTTTGTTGCAGGGTAGTTATAAATTCACAAAATATAAAACTGATAATAAAAAAAATGCTGATTTTAATTTAACACTATATTCTAAATCTATTAGTGAGAGAATTTTTTCCAGACAATCAAAAAAGGCTATCAATATTACAAATGCTGTTCACCTTGCAAGAGATATAGTAAATGAACCCCCCGTATATTTGACTCCGGCCAAACTTTCTGAAATATCAGAACAAGTTGCTTCAGAAGGGGATTTAGAAATTAATATACTGGGAAAGGAAGAAATAAAATCTGCCGGAATGAACGGACTTTATTCCGTTTCTAGAGGCAGCACTCAACACCCCAGATTTATACATTTCACATATACTCCAAAAGATAAACCTAAAAAAACAGTTGCAATAGTTGGGAAAGGGGTAACTTTTGATTCAGGAGGTCTCTGTTTGAAACCAGCCGGGTCAATGCTTACTATGAAAATGGATATGGCAGGATCTGCTGCTGTAATTGGTGCAATGAAAGCAATTGCGGTACTAAAACCTAAACATAAAATTCATGGGATAATTCCTGCCACTGAGAACATGACAGGAGGTGACGCATATAAACCTGATGATGTATTATATGCTTTAAATGGTAAATCAATTGAAATAATTAATACAGATGCGGAAGGCAGAATTGCCCTGTCTGATGCGCTCAGTTATGCCGTAAATTTGGGAGTAGATGAAATAATTGATTTGGCCACACTTACAGGGGCATGTATTGTGGGACTTGGGAGTTATACAGCAGGTGTTATGGGAAATGATAAAAAACTAATTGACGGAATACTTGAGAGTAGTGAAAACGTGGGTGAAAAAATGTGGCAACTTCCTCTTGATGACGAACTCAGAAAGGAAATAAAAAGCAATATAGCCGATATTAAAAATGTGGGCAGCAGGTGGGGAGGAGCAATTACAGCCGGACTGTTCCTTGAGCATTTTGTATCAGATACACCATGGACACACATTGATATTGCAGGTCCTGCTTATCTCGAAAAAAGTAATGATGTATATCCTCAAGGTGGAACCGGTTTTGCAGTAAGAACACTTGTTAATTATTTGACAGATAATAAATAACCCTTTTATGCTTGAAAAATATTTAAATAAAAACAGTATCATAGAATTAGTTCTTAAAGATGATATACCGGAAGAGAGTATAAGTAGTGGTATTCCTTTTATTAATAACAATAAAATTACAGTTCTTGATTTATATAATTTTTTTCAACAACTAAAAAATAGTTCTTCCGGTGGCATTTTTGTAAAATTAAAAAAATTAAACATTGGATTTGCAAGAGCCAATGAATTAAGGTCTTTCTTACTTGAATTAAGAAAAAGTGGGAAAATAGTTTATATATATTTAGAAGATATTGGCAACATAGAATATTTTATTGCAACATCTGCTGATAGAATATTTATACCTCCCTGGGCCACTTTAAATCTCTTAGGTCTTTCTTTTGATTCATACTTTATTAAAGAATTACTGGACAGTTTGGATATTGAGCCTGAAATAGATGGTTTCGGCGAATATAAATCTGCTGCAGATATGTTTAACAGAAAAGAAATGTCTTCTTACCACAGAGAGATGATGCAATCAGTACTTGAAAATCACTACAATAATTTGATAAGTGTAATATCATCGTCAAGGAACATTCCCGAAAAAGAATTGAAAAAAATAATAGACGACAATCCGTTAAACCCTGCAACAGCAAAATCTTATAATCTTATTGATGAAGTAGCATATGAAAACCAGGTAAGGGATTTTATCAAAAATGAACTGGATAGTAGTTTTAAATTTGTTCAATATAAAAATTTTATAAGAAATAATAAGTATTCAAAAATCTTAAAAGAAATTAACAGGTTTTTACATGGCAGGAAAAAATACATTGGCTATATAAATATAAACGGAATGATTACACAGGGCTCAAGCAAAAAGGGTAGCGGCTTTGTAAATACCTGTGGTTCTGATACTGTCTGTGAACTGATAAAGAAAGCAACAGATGATAATTCAGTAAAAGGTGTAATTGTAAGAGTATTGAGTCCCGGAGGATCTGCACTGGCTTCCGATCTTATAAGAAATGAGATACAAAATCTTACTGATAAAAAACCAGTTGTGATATCTATGTCAGATGTAGCAGCATCCGGTGGATATATGGTTTCTGTTTCATCGAATAAAATACATGCAAACCCTTTTACAATTACCGGCTCAATCGGTGTAGTTGCAGGAAAATTTAATTTAAAAAAACTGTTAAATAGATATGGGATATATAACGAAACACTGCAAAAAGGAAAAATGGCTTCAATTTACTCAACCAGTAAGGGTTTTACCAAAGCAGAAAAGATTAAATTCACAGAACTTATTAAAAATATGTATAACGAATTTGTAAAACTTGTTTCAGAAAAAAGACAACTAAGTATAAAAGATACAGAAAATGCCGCGAAGGGTAGGGTATGGACAGGCGAAGATGCTAAAAAATATGGTCTTGTAGATGAACTTTACAGTCTATCTGAATCCATTAATGTGATTAAAGATATTTCCGGCTTTAATACAGATGAAGAAGTTTATATAAAGGAATTTAAATCAAAGAATAAGTTGTCTTTTTCAAATATTGGCAAACTTTCACATCTGGGAATAATTAATGAATACTTTGAATTATTGGATATTTTAAAAAGAGAACAGATATATGCCGTAGTACCTCATAGCTATAAGATTCATTAATTACTTATAAATAATCGAGCCATTCAGCATACTTTTCATTTTTACCCCTTATTATATTAAAATAGGTTTCCTGGAGTTTTTTTGTTATTTTTCCGGGTTTACCTGTACCTATTTTCCTTAAATCAATTTCCCTTACAGGGGTTATCTCTGCGGCCGTACCGGTGAGAAATACTTCATCGGCAATATAAAGTTCATCACGTGTAAATCTTTGCTGTTCAACTGATATATTGTTATCTTTAGCTAATCGTAAAATACAGTTTCTGGTGAATCCCTCTAATATAGAAGTAAGAGGGGGTGTTTTTAATTTACCATCTCTTACCATAAAAATATTTTCACCGGTTCCTTCTGCAAGGTATCCTTCACTGTCCAGAAGTAGTGCTTCGTCAAATCCCATTGATGTTGCCTCAATCTTGGCTTGTATTGAATTAACGTAATTACCACATATCTTGGCTTTGGTCATAAAGGAATTTACACCCATTCTTGTATAAGAAGATATTTTTGCCTTTATACCTTTATCTAGACCATCATCACCTAAATATGCGCCCCAGGGCCATGCTGCAATTGTAAGCCTGATAGGGTTTTCTTTAGGGTGAATGCCCATGGTACCATCACCAATAAAATCAAGTGGTCTTATATATGCCTCATCCAGGCTATTCTCAGTAAGTAACAGCTTTATTGCATCACATATTTCTTTATTAGAATAAGGTAAATTAATACCGGCTATGTGGCATGAATTAATAAGCCTTTCCACATGTTCTTTCAGGAGTAATACTGCTGTTTTACCATTTTCACATTTATATGCCCGTATACCTTCAAATACTCCGAGTCCGTAGTGAAGGGAATGGGTTAAAACGTGAACGTTTGCATCTGCCCAGGGAATTAACTTCCCGTCCAGCCATATTAATTCAGGATATTCTGACGACATTAATTACTCCAAAATTTTTGTTATTTAGAAATTGAACAATGAATAGTGCAATTTTTAAAAAAGAATGTCAAGTTAACAATACTTTTGAGTTAATTAATTGGTATTATAGAACTTCGATTGTGTCCGCATCAACATTATTACCAAATCCAAGCAAATTGCCGTTTATATCCACTGTTTGACCGATTAGCAGGTCGTTACAGTCAATATCATCGTTGTCTCTTGTAATTACCGTAGAGTTTGATACCTGGATTATTATATCAATTGGGTCACTTCCTTCTGATTCAACAGTTAATGACCCGCTGTTGTCTGTACAGTTTATTTCTATCAGGTCTGCATCAAAACTTATAGTTACATCATCTTCATCAAAATCAACTGTTCCATTTTCCAGTGTTATATTCCCCAGGTTCACTTCAGCTTCAGGGAAAATATTAATGCTGGTCTGGCCAAGTAACTCGTCACCGTTATCATCATCCAAAAAGTCCAGTGTTGTATTATTACTTGCAAAGTTTCCTTCA
>JAUXJP010000257.1 GCA_030624695.1 Candidatus Dadabacteria bacterium
ATACCCCTTACGCCAGCCTGCGGATTTCACAACACCATCAGCAGTAGTAATAACCGACGTGCCGGTTCCAGCACTAAAATCAATACCTGTATGCAACGCTTTTCTTTTATGAAATGGGTCTTTCCTATATCCGAAAAAAGAGGAAATTTTACCCCTGGTAGGTTTACCGATTGGATATGTAAAAAATACCTCACTTAAATTATCCAGATCATTATTTATTGCATCTAGATATTCTTCACTAAGCCTGCTTACCGGTACGTATTCCCCGCCAATTGAAAGCTGTTTTTTTATCCCCTTCTTTTTTAACAGTTCCTGCATATCAATTAGTTTTTTCTCAACTTCAATAAGCCTGTCGGTTATTTTTTCTTCCAGTTCGGTATTGGATTCAAAATTTGAACTATTAATAGCGGTTTTATGTGTTTCAAACTCAAATATTGGAAATTCAAAGTCCAGTACCGGCTCTTCGGTCACAACGGCATTCTGAACATCCTTATCACCAACTTCTCCATATTCTTCATTAAAAGCTGGTAAAAAAAACGTATCAAGTGAGTGATTTTTTGTAAAATATATAAAGAATGATGAAGCAGAAAAGAAAAATAGTGTAATAAAAACAGCGAGGCCGTACTTAATCACATTGAAATTTAAATCAATATGTTTTGACGGGTCTTTTCCTTTGGATACCAGAACTATGCTTATATTGTTTTTGTCATTCTTCTTCAACTTCCACCCCAATATATGAAAAAAAAGCAGAAAGAATTTAAGACATTATTGCATCAAATATTCTAAATTGCAAATCATAATTTATATATAATGAATTATGGTTTACAATTAATTAATTAGTCCATAGCAAATGGGCAAACATCTTTGCCATTCTAAAAAGTTATTACTTTAAGATAGTTACATTAATCAATTCAGATTTTACATAACTCTGGATTTTCAAGTACTTTGCTATAAAAATTACTTTCAAGAATAAATATAATATTGGTAATTTCTGATGCCTCTTCAAACTGAGTAGATACAAGGTTCTGTTCGCTAATTTCTTTTAGTAATTCGGATAATTCACTCCATTTTAATCCAATAATATCCATATCGCCGGCAAGTCCGAGTTTTACAACAGGTGGACAGTATCCCTCAACCTGTTTAAGAAAATCCCTGTACATCCACCTGAAGGCAGCCCCGTCAACACCACGGCGGCTGATAACCTGGTATGCAAATCGTGATGACCATTTCCAGTCCTCAATAAATTTCCAGTTTGCAAGATCTTCAGACCAGTTATTTATCTCTTCAATCCCACTTTTCCCGCGGACTGTCTCAGTACCATTATACATATACCGCGCATTCATGTTTATTGCTCTTGCTGCTGCAGTTTTAATATCAACTTCTTTAAAATTAAGATCAATATCCAGGTAGTTATTATTAAGGGGGTATGGCTCATATTTTGAATTACGCGCCGCTTTCATCTGTTCAAAAGAAACTTCCTTGAGGTCTTCAAACGCTGTATCGGATAGGTAAAACACCTGTTTTTTATCATCGTAGCCGCAAACAGTTACAATATGGCCGGGAAAGTGGGTACCCGAATTGTAGTAATCAAGATAATAAATATCCGTTTGTATAAGTACCGGAACATTATTATTGATACTTTCAATTAATAGTTGATGTGCCTTTTCACTATCATCTTCATACTGCCAGTCGGTGTAGCCTATACCAAAATGATTAAAGAAACCTGATTCCATCCATGGCCCCCTGACATGTATTGACCTGGTTGGACTCAAACTGTTTTTAGAGTAATAAAAACCAAGGCCCCCACCAAGTCCGAAGCAAAGCTCCTCTGACATGTTTAAATCGTAAAAATTAACAATGTCTCTAACAGCTACAGAACCGCAGTGTACCCCGGGTATATGTTTCCAGTTGGTTAATATTTTTTTCATTTTAATTTTTCAAGTAATATAATAAGTCTTTAGTTATAATTTTGTAAATATTTTAATAATATCAGGAGTAGTAAACTTGAAAAAAACAGCCGTTTTATTCCTTATTCTTTTAGTTCTTAGTATTACGGGATGTGATGCCATAGAAGATTCATTTGATAATGAGATAATAAACCCCGATGGTTTACTGACACTTGAAGAAATTAACCAGCAAAACTATAACCTGAGAACACCCGTATATGATATTGCGGTAGCAATTGATGACGGGGTAGAATTGCCTCAGGACGAAATATTAATGCTAATTGACCAGGAAATTGCTGACTTTCTAAACTGCCAGTTTTTTGAAGGAGAGGGCCTGGGGTTTGATAATTTTGTACTCGATAACCAGGATGTTGTCCCTCCTCTTTCAGATCTTAGACTGTTCATTGTCCCTTTTAACTTTGAGTGTGACACTGAAGACAACTCAATCTGTGCAGGAATTTATTTCAGCAGCACTGATTCCATGGCCGTTGCAGAGGAGGGTTTTGGAAGATGTGGAGATCTGCCGCTTTTAAAACACGAAGTTGCACACAGATACGGCATGCTCGGAAACCACAGCAACCAGGATGAATTTGCTGCATGCAGTGACCCTGAAGACTGCGGACTTATTGATTTCCTCGATGATATAGGTATC
>JAUXJP010000245.1 GCA_030624695.1 Candidatus Dadabacteria bacterium
AAGTTTTTAAGAATAACGATAAAGTCGAAGTTGATAGTTTTAAAGGACTACTCGTCGACTATTCAAAATCTAAGGGTACAAATATCGTATTAAGAGGTATGAGGTCCGTTTCGGACTTTGAATATGAGATGCAAATGGCACATGCAAACAAATCTCTTGACCCTGAACTTGAGACAGTATTTATGGTTACAAGCAGAAAATATTCCCATATTAGTTCTTCCCTAATTATGGAAATTGTCTCACTTGGAGGTTCAGCTGGGGATTTAGTACCGGAAATTGTTGAGAAAAAACTTAAACAGAAGCTCCAGAAGTAGGAGGAACGAATTGAAACTAGCAAACAGAGTGCAGAATCTGAAACCATCCGCTACGCTCGCAATTACGGCTAAAGCTAAAGCACTGAAGGCCGAGGGCATCGATGTCATAGGGTTTGGTGCAGGTGAACCCGATTTTGACACACC
Organism: Candidatus Dadabacteria bacterium; assembly: GCA_030624695.1. GTDB lineage: Bacteria > Desulfobacterota_D > UBA1144 > Nemesobacterales > JAJCZQ01 > JAJCZQ01. The sequence continues at coordinate 459 of JAUXJP010000245.1, forward strand.
CGACAATGTAAAAGATGAAGCTATAAACGCGATAAACGAAGGTTTTACCAAGTACACGGTAGTCGGAGGCACCGACGAACTGAAGGACTCTATCATTGCTACCCTCAAGCGTGACCATAACCTCAGTTATGAAAGAAACGAAATAATTGTGTCCTGCGGTGCCAAACACACTATATACAACATTACCCAGGCCCTTTTTGAGGCTGGCGATGAGATTATTATTCCAGCTCCTTACTGGGTCTCTTACCCGGACCAGATCATGCTGACAGGTGCAACACCCGTTTTATTGCAGACAGAAGAATCAAACAAATTCAAGATAGACCCTGATGAGCTCAAAATGTCTATTAATTCAAATACAAGTGCGATAATCCTTAACTATCCCTCAAACCCTACCGGGACAACTTACTCTGAGGATGAGCTGCGGGTTATTGTGGATATCTGTCTTGAAAGCGGTATGACAATAATTTCAGATGAAATATATGAAAAAATACTCTACGGTGACAATGTACATGTGCCTGTAGCCACCCTGAGTAAAGAAGCCAGGGAATCAACTATGCTGGTTAACGGTGTTTCAAAGTCTTACTCGATGACCGGGTGGAGGATCGGCTATGCCGCGGGCAATAAAGAAGTAGTATCAGCTATGTCCAAACTCCAGGGACAGTCTACTTCTAATCCTTCTTCAATATCCCAGATGGCCACAATTGAAGCATTAAACGGCCCCCAGGGATTTATTAAGGAAAGGGCACAGGAATTCCACCGGAGAAAGAATTATATTGTCACGAGATTAAACAACATTGATGGATTCAGCTGTTTTGACCCTCTCGGGGCATTTTATGTATTTCCAAGCATATCTGGATTCGTGGGCAAAGAGTTTAACGGCAAAAAAATCAACGGCTCCATAGATTTTACTGAGTTTCTTCTCGAACAAGCCAAAGTTGCGGTAGTACCAGGCATAGCTTTCGGTAAGGAAAACTACTTGAGGATTTCATACGCAACTTCTATGAAAAACATAGAAGAAGGTATAGACCGCATTGAAAGGGCCGTAGAAAAACTTACATAACAATGAATAAAATAAGGCTCGGATTATCTGCAACACTTTCAGGTATCTACAGCCTTCAGGGTATAGATTCACTCAATGGATTATTACTTTGGTCAGAGTATCAAAACAGTCTCGGCGGAATTTCTGTAAAGGACTTAGGTAAGAATCTTCCTGTTGAGCTGGTCTATTTTGATGATGAGAGCAATCCTGAAAAGACGGGCGTAATTACCCGGCGGTTAATTACAGAAGAAAAAGTAGATATTCTCCTCGGCCCTTATTCAAGCAGCCTTAGCCTTGCTTCCGCTGAAGTTGCAGACACCCACGAAAGAGTACTTTGGAACTACGGTGGTTCTACAGATGAAATATTTACAAATAAATATAAAAAGACTGTAAGTTCCATTACACCTGCAAGCCGGTATTTTTATCCTTACCTGGATTTTTTAATTGCAAACGGTTCCATAGGCCAGACAATTGCAGTGGTTTATGCGGAAAACAGCGGGTTTTCCACCCAGGTTGCAATGGGTGCGATTAATTATTCGAAACTGCTCGGATTTAATATTAAGGTATTAAAATATTTAAGTGGTTCCGATAATTTTGCACAGATTATGGATCATATCCGTAAGGATAAAATTACTAATATTATAGGTGTCGGCAGGTTTGAAGATGACCTGAGATTTGCCACTTACCTCGGTGGATTAAATTCCTGCCTGGTAGGAGCAGGTATTGACCGGTTTAAAAAAGAACTTTGCAAGGACTGTGAAGGTTTTTGTTCAATATCACAGTGGGAGCCCGGGGTTAGCTTAGAACTGGATTTTGGCATTGATTCATCCAGTTTTACAGAACTATATTCATCAAGATTTGGTAAAGTTCCTGATTATACTTCTGCTCAGTCTTTTAATGTTGGTAATATACTAAGTCATTTTATCGAAAAACTTGGAACAATTGATGAAGACAAATTGAGAAAGGAAATAATAAATTCAAGATTCACAACTTTTTACGGTGAGTTTGCAATTGACTTAAATACTAATTTTCAGTCCGGCCATAAAACTGTAGTTACGCAGTGGCAAAACGGTAAAAAAGAAATTATTTTTCCGCCCGGTTTATCAACTTCCTGTTATAACCCGGCCTGAAAAAAACAAGGGCAAGTCAATGCATGCACTGACTCGCCCTATGGAGGATGGGGAATGAAAGCTTAT
>JAUXJP010000141.1 GCA_030624695.1 Candidatus Dadabacteria bacterium
CCTAATTCTTCTCCGGCTGTTATTACCTTTAAAATCTGTAATAATCTGAATTCCATAGCTGTTGGTGAAGAACTGGAGAAGCAAAATGTTTTTCTTGGCTACAGGAGTAATTACCTTTCAGAGAGAAACCTTATGCAATTTGCCCTGATGGGTGAATATGACTATCAGGACATAGAAAAGGCCCTGTATAAAATCAACCAAATTATTTCATTGAATTATTTATAGAAAAATATTTATTCAGAATTAAGTAAAAAGTTTTCTTAAAAGAGTTTAGAACCTTAAATATTAATTAGTTGTTTCTTTAAGGCTTTCTTTTAAAAGTTTGTAGTCAATACTATCGGCAAGTGCTTTCCAGCTGGCTTCGACAATATTCTCGGAAACACCGACAGTACTCCAGTTGTCATGTCCGTCTCCGGATTCCACGAGTACGCGAACAACCGAATCAGTACCTTTCTTGTTTGAAACAACTCTTACCCTGTAGTCAATCAGTCTTACTTCTTTAAGGGTTGGAAAAAAGTTTTCAAGTGCTTTTCTGAGCGCACCATCGATAGCATTTACCGGCCCGTTGCCAGTTGCAGATGTCTTCTCATTAACACCGTCTACCTGTACTTCCACTGTTGCTTCGGAAACAGGCTCTTCATTTTCGGATTTCTTCTCAACAAGTGTTTTGGCACTTTTAATAAAAAACTGTTTTTTGTAAAGACCAAGTGCTTTTCTTACGAGGAGTTCAAATGAAGCGTCAGCACCTTCGAATTCATAACCATTATTTTCCATTGTTTTAAGGTCATTCAACACGTCAAGGATTTTTTCGTCTTTTGGATCAATGTCGATACCCAGTTCCTGCGCTTTATAAAGTATGTTGCTTCTCCCGGAAAGGTCCGAAATAAGTACACGCCTGTGATTGCCAACAGTTTCGGGACTTATATGTTCATAGGTCTCGGGGTTTTTCATTACTGCACTTACATGGATGCCGCCCTTATGTGCAAATGCACTTTCTCCAACATATGCTCCCTGCTTAAGTGGGGGTAGGTTGGTAAGTTCGTGAATAAAATGTGAAACATCGTACAGTTTTGTAATTTCCTCATCTGTCAGGCAATCAATACCCATTTTTAATTTCATATTTGAAATAATAGAACAAAGATTTGCATTACCGCACCTTTCCCCGTAACCATTCATAGTGCCCTGCACCTGGCTGGCACCACCCCTGACGGCGTAAATAGTGTTTGCAACACCTACTTCACTGTCATTATGGGTATGAATCCCAATTGAAGGATTATCCAGTTTTTTATTTACCTGTTTAATTATTTCTTCTATTTCCCATGGAAGTGATCCTCCGTTTGTATCGCAAAGAACAAGCGTATCAACGCCTGCATCGAGTGCAGCTTTTAATACGCCGAGTGAGTATTCACTGTTTCTTTTATAACCATCAAAAAAATGCTCGGCATCAAAAAATACTTTTTCTACCCGTTCCTTAAGATATTCAATTGAGTCATAAACTAATTTAGTGTTTTCTTCGAGAGAAATCTTAAGGGCCTCGGTTACATGGAAATCCCAACTCTTGCCTACAATTGTGACCACAGGGGTCTCAGCCTGCAGCAGTGCCTGGATGTTTTCATCTTCATCACATGATTTTTTTGCCCTTCTGGTACTACCGAATGCTGCAATTTTTGCTTTCTTTAATTTCAGTTTTTTTGCTTCTTCAAAATATCCCTCATCCCTTTTATTGGAACCCGGCCAGCCGCCTTCGATATAATGGACACCCAGGTCATCCAGTCTTTCAGATATTCTGAGCTTGTCATGAATAGAAAAGGATACGTTCTCTCCCTGAGTGCCGTCCCTTAAAGTTACATCGTATATTTCTACAACCCTATTTGCCATGTTTTTTCCCTAGTTTAAATGAATCGTGAAGAGATCTAACAGCTAATTCTGTATACTTTTGCTCGATTACACAAGAAATTTTTATTTCAGATGTACTAATCATCATTATATTAATTCCTTCTTTGGCAAAAGTGTTAAACATCTGCTGGGCAACCCCGGAATGAGTTTTCATTCCGACACCCACAATGGATACTTTCGAAATTTTATCGTCAGATACAACTTCCCTGGCTCCAAGTTTTATTGCAATTTCCTTGGTGATTTTAATTGACTGTTTAAAGTCTGATTTGGGCACAGTAAACGTCATGTCGGTAAGGCCGTCGCTGCTGATGTTCTGAACGATCATATCGATATTAATACCCTTGTCCGCGAGTGGTGAAAAAAGTTTTGCTGCAATTCCTGGCTGATCCGGGACCCGGATTACTGTAATTTTTGCCTGGTTCTTATCATAGGTAACACCCGAGATAAGAATATTTTCCATGGAATCCATAGCTTCCTCCTCTTTAACTACCCACGTACCTTCGGCATTAGGTTTTGCCGTAGGACGGACATGAAGTTTTACTTTATATTTCTTTGCAAATTCAACCGCTCTGGCCTGAAGCACTCTTGATCCAAGGCTTGCAAGTTCTAGCATTTCTTCGTAGGATACCTTTTTTATTTTTCTGGCTTTAGTACATATACCGGGATCAGCAGTGTAAATACCGTCTACGTCATCCTTGTATAATTCACAGGAATCTGCTCCCAGTACCGATGCAAGAGCTACTGCGGTAAGGTCGGATCCTCCCCTTCCAAGAGTAGTTACATTGCCCTCATCATCTACGCCCTGGAATCCTGCAACGACAACAACTTTCCCGTTTGCAATTGCTTTCCTTATATTTTTTGCATCTATATTCTTTATCTTAGCTTTTGAATAAATACTGTCAGTAAGAATTCTTATCTGGTGGCCCTGGTATGAAATTGAATCATGTCCCTGAGCTTTAAGCCTTAGGGCAAGGAGTCCTGAAGAGACCTGTTCGCCGCTTGAAGTTATAACATCAAGTTCCCGTTCATCAGGCGGATCCATAATGCTGGAAGCCAGTTTTACCAGGCGGTCAGTTTCCCCGGCCATGGCGGAAACAACTACCACAATATCATCGCCTTCTTTTTTGTGTTTCGCTATTATGTTTGCAACGTGACGTATCTTTTCTACGTTTGCAATGCTTGTTCCACCGTATTTTTGAACAATGAGAGCCATTGTGAACTACCTTTTATCTTTAAAATTCTTTTATCCTGATTATCAATTTCATCTTTATTTTCAAAAATTGAAACCTCTATTATAACTGTATCTTTTGGTAATTCATCAATGATTTTATCTGCCCATTCAATTACACAAACCCCATCCGAACAGAAGAAATCCTGGTACCCCAAAATGTCGAGTTCGTCGTCCTGTGAGATTCGATATACATCAAAATGGTAAAAAGGAAATTTTCCCTCATATTCATTCATAATCACAAATGTAGGGCTTGACGGCTCCTCTTCGACACCCAGCCCTTTTGCAATTCCCTTGGTAAGTACTGTTTTCCCTGCACCGAGTTCGCCTATCAGGGCATATACTGCACCACTCAGAGAAATTTCTCCAATTGTTTTCCCAATTTTTAATGTTTCATCATGATTTTCTGAAAAAAGAATATATTCGCTCATAACTACAATAAATGTTAACGGATAATTTCGAAAAAGGGTTCTTTTTCAATGAGATTTATTTCTTTTAATGCAGCGGGAATGCTGTTTGCAACATCTGTTGCCGTAATACCTGACCTTCCAATTTCTTTTGATACAATGTCTCCTGAGAGGCCATGAGAAAAAGTTCCGAGTATACAAGCTTCCCCCGGGTTGTACTGCTGTGAAATCAAACCGGCTATTACACCGGCAAGAACATCGCCCATACCACCGGTTGACATTCCGGGATTACCCGTAGGATTTACGTAAATTTGTCCTTCAGGAGTGGCAACTATAGACCTTGCCCCTTTTAATACAATGAAACATTTATATTTCGCTGCAAAACCCGAGGCATGACTTATCCTGTTTTCCTGGATTTCTTTTGTGTTTGTACCTGCCAGCCTTGCCATTTCACCTGGGTGAGGCGTAAGAATTACAGGTATTTTCAATTTTTTCAGAATATTCTTATTGTTAGC
>JAUXJP010000251.1 GCA_030624695.1 Candidatus Dadabacteria bacterium
ATGTCATTATCCGGACGATTTTAAAAGCAAGTTTAACCAATATTGTAACTCTGTTGCATGAAAAAAATCATTTTTTCCTCTGAAATGGGTTTCCAATTTATCCATTTGCTCTAAGGCACTTCCTGCTATCAGGGAAATCACTATGCCTTAATAGGCATCCCCCCCTATTTAGAACGATTTAGTAAAGGCCGAGATATAAAGTAACACTTTAAGGGTGAATTAATGAGAGAAGATAAGACGTTGCGGGCGAATGGCATATTTAAGAAATATAAAAAATTTATTTTATTTATCGTTATAGTTTAAAATAATGAAAATTTCCGCACAAGAAAGAACAAATGTGAAAAACGCAGAAGAACCGAAAAAGATTCTTTTGAATAAAAGAAAATATAACAGATACATTATAAATGGATTTGCTATAAAAGACATCAGCTCTACCGAGAGAGTCATCGGCAATGTTGTAGAAGTCAGCAGGGGCGGTATGAAAGTATGGAAGACGACTCTTGAAGAAATTACAGATTCCAGATTGATTATTCCAATTATCAACAAACAGATTGAAGTAGATATTGCCTGGCAGGATAAAAAATATATAGGCATCAAATTTTGCGATGAACGTGATGCTGCTAAATTAGTTAATCAATTAATCAAAAATCTTTCACGAAAAATTAAAGAGCCGGATACCAGGCCTAAAAGAATTATTTCAGACGCCGAGATTTCGAAGGTCACCAAGAGCGACCTGTTCAGTTCTCTTATAATTTATATGGCCGAATTAGAGAACCCTGATGTGAAAATAGCTGAATTGAAAATGTGTGTTGAGGAGATAAGCAGGATATGCAGGGAAACATATGAAAGGGAAAAAAGGGAAGCAGAGAAAAATGCAGAAGTAGAAGCCCCGGCAGCCGCCGCGCCGGATGGCCCTAAGGAGGCAAAGAAGCCGGAGGGAGCTGCAGAAGTAAAAGAACCGGAACCGGCCGGGCCGCCTGATCTTAGAGATGTGCTCAATAGTGCAGCAAGCAGAGGATATTCATCAGGAGGCTCCTCTGAAATCACTGATATTGATTTTGCCATTCAAAGATTGGGACTTGATTCTGTTAAAAAAATATCGAGTGATTTTTTGAGTGAGAAACTTTCCGAATTGGAAATACCTCTGACTAATTTTAAAGACTATAGAGCATATAATATCTTGAAGACCGTAACCTTCAAGCGCCTGACGCCTTTTTTTGGTTTCAAGGATGAGCGGGAGGAAGCGAACCAGCTGCTGTCACTCGAGACAAAAGGGATTGAAATTTTAATGGATCTGGGCAAGGAAAATTCAGAAGATTTGAAGGATTACTATATATCTCCATCAAGGATCTATTCAGAAATGTCCCGGATTTACGAAAGAAAATATTTTGGGAAAGATATTGTCCAGATCAACGACTTCTACTTTAGAACCAAGCTGGAAAAGTTTGAGAGCATTTATGATGGATATGTTCTTGCCCATATTATGCATGATCTGTGTTACACGCCAGGCAGAAAAATGAAACTCAATTTATCTAAAAGGAAATTGCTCTTTTCCTTTTTAGTGTATCTTACCTTTGTTGCCGCTAAATTCATTATATCCAGGGACAGGGAGAGCGGGCTTTATTTAGCGAACATATTAAAGAAGACCGGTATGGATGAAAGCAAGATCATGAACTTTCTGAATAAATGCATTGGTGAGGCAAACAATATTTTGAAAAACCTTGGACTAACCGGAAATCTCAGGACAGTTCAGGCGCCTTTTTCTTCGTTTAAGATCGAGAGCTATCTGCCGAAAAATATTCATTATGACTACTTATTAAAATCATTTAACGATTTCGGCATATTGAAAAGCGCGCGCAGAATGGCTGTAAGATATGAGGATGAGGCATATACGCATTTTATTCTGAATAAATTTATGACTATAGATACTTTCGGGTTCAATTCAAAGGTGTGCTGTGTAATACCATGTAAAAACATTTCAGATGATGAGCTCTATGTCGATGATTTTTCCTTTTTCGATTTTATAATTCTGAAGGATATTGATAAGCTGCCGAGCTCTCATAAAAACGATCTTCTGAAACTCTGGAATAGTTTTGAGGGGAAAATCATTGCAACGTTCAGCAATTACAGTTTCCTGGATTTTGATAATGAGGATTTACACCGGCTTTTAAAAGAACATATAGTTGATTTCCCTTCATATTTTTCAAATGAAAAAACATATGAAAGAATGATAGATCATGCTGCAAGCTACTTAAAACCTTATATGGGAGAAAAAGAAATTGACAAGAAGGATTATCTGGGTGATTTCTTTTCGATGAATTACATTAAAATAAATGAAGCAGGGACTTATGTTAAATCATGATTAATGAATGCATTATTTGCAAGCCTGAATAACAGGAGAACCTGTTGCCGGCCCTTCGCCTCCCCCTGAATTCTTTGCTGTAACGAGCCCCACCATGTTTGCTCTTATAATTCAATAAGTTATGTGCTATTATGCAATTTTTTTCTTGCATATTTTGTAGGAAATATGGCATAATTTAAGGCTGTAAAGCACTGTTATGCATTGGCTGCAGCCAAAAAACAAATAATTATGAACGTATATAAAAAGAACAGAAAAAACGGTTTCGGCAAAATTGGACTTATTCTTGTCC
>JAUXJP010000100.1 GCA_030624695.1 Candidatus Dadabacteria bacterium
CCATCGGCAAGCTGCCCTGTGAGTTCAAGGTTCTTCGGGCCAAGCGATGCAAGGTAAACCGGGATATTTCTTCTTAGGGGTTTTGTCTGGAATTTCATATTTCTTATTTTTATGATTTCACCCTCATATGTGACCCGTTCACCGCTTAATATCAGTCTTATTATCTCAACGTACTCCCTTGTTCTCCTGAGCGGCCTTTCGTGTTTCATACCATGCCAGTTCTCGTTAACTATATTTGTACTCGGGCCAAGCCCAAGTATTGCACGGCCACCTGAGAATGTATCTATCGTTGCAATCGTCTGCGCAATATTTGCTGCACTCCTGCTGAATACGGAAATTATTCCACAGCCAAATTTGATCCTGGTGGTATTTTCAGCAATGGTGTTCATTATTGTGAAGGCATCGTTGCCCCATGTCTCAGGAATCCATATCGTATCGTAGTTAAGATCTTCACCTAATTTTGCATAGTGTATTACTTCATCTCTTGTCAGGGTGGCCCAATTGGGGAGTACGAAAGCAAGTTTACCCATGTAATGCCTCTCTTTGTTTAAGTTGAAAATTAGAATATCATATATCTAATATTTTAAGAAATTTGGAGGTGTGTAAAATGAGGCAACTGCCTGATAGAATGCAGGACTCTTTATACAATGACCAGTTTATTCCCGCCGAAACAATAAAACTTAGAAAAAAATACAGGGTATTTACAGAAAAAGAGATTTTCCCGAGAGCCTACGAGATAGGGCAAAAAAGGGAGAGTAACGAAAATTTTCCGATTGACCTGTTTAAGTCGATGGCCAAAAAGGGCTTTTTTAAAGTTGCATTCTCCAAAAAAGACGGAGGCCTCGGCCTTAAATACCCTGCATGTGCTTCAGCCGTGCTTGCAGAGGAAATGGCCTATATAAGCGCCAGTTTTGCTGGATCTGTAAACGCGCATTTCCTTCTATCTGGAAAGAGCCTCAGCTTTGGCTCAAATTTTATAAAAAAGAAATATTTAAAACCCCTTCTCGATTGTGACCTGATAGGGTCTTTTGCAATGACAGAACCTCAATCCGGATCGGACGTAAGGTCTGAATCACTGATAACAAGGGCAAGAAAAAGAGGCGGCAACTATATAGTAAGCGGACAGAAACGCTACATCACGAATGCAGGTGTCTCGGACTTTATTGCAACACTGGTCAGCCTGAACGGCAAATCCTGCATGCTTGTAATCGATACAAAATCTAAGGGTTGCACGACAAGCGAGCCTGACAAAAAACTCGGCAACAGGGGTGAGCTTACTTACGACATCTATTTTAATAATGTTTCTGTACCAAAGGAAAATCTTATTGGCAAGGAAGGCGAGGGGCTTAGAATATGCGTCGGGGCACTTATGTACGGGAGGACGGGCATAGGGGCGAGCGGGGTTGGAATGGCACAGTCCGCATTTGACGAGACCGTATCGTTTTTAAATGAAAGAGAAGCCTTCGGGCAAAAGATAAGCAGGTTTCAGCACTGGCAGTTCCTCCTGGCCGAAAGGGCAATCGAGATTGAAAATGCCAGGAACCTTTATATTAAGAGTGCACTTGCCATGGATAACGGCAATCCGTTTCCGGTACTTGAATCTTCCGGTGCAAAATTCTACGGGTCAAAGCTATCGGTTGATATGGCAAGAGATGCAGTGCAGGCATTCGGCGGCCTCGGGCTTATGGTTGAACTAGGGCATGATGAATCAACATATAAAGTCGAAGAGATATACCGTGATTCAAAAGTGGGTGAGATTTATGAAGGAGCTAACGAAATTCATAAAATGATAATAGCCAGGGAAATATTCGGTAAGAAATAAAATTACTTTTATATAGCAGACTAATTTCTCCTGGAGCCGGCACTATCAGTTAAATCAATACACATGTATTTTGACCTGATATTAATATTAATATACCTAGTTGTAATTATGGGTATTGGAATTTGGGGACGACTTCGGAATGAAGTTGGAGTTGACGAGTATTTTCTTAGCTCAAGGTCTCTGAAGTGGCCGTATATTGCTGTTTCTACCATTGCCACCAATATCCAGGCAAACCACTTTGTAGCAATGGCGGGCTCTGCATATGTGTTCGGCCTTGCCCAGGCTAATTTAGAAATAAATGCAGTGTTCGGGATACTGCTGGCGGCATTCGTTTTTGTTCCGATCTACTTACAGATGAAAGTTGTTACCATTACCCAGTTTTTCGAAAAAAAGCTCGGGGCCAGGGTAGCACTCACATATTCGGTCCTGATGATTTTCCTCTATTCGTTTATGTATCTTGGTACTGCACTATTTTGGGCATCGTATGTGCTCGAAGGTATTTTCGGAAATATTCTTTCTGTTTTCTCAGATGAAAAAGCAATAAGAATAGCAATACTCATAATATTTACCGGGCTTTTCTCAGCTATATATACATACATGGGCGGTCTTAGGGCTGTTGTACGGACCGATGTTATCCAATTTGTAATTTTGGTAGCAGGCGGATTCATTACACTTTTTATTGCAGTAAAACATCTTGGTGGATGGGAGCAGCTTTGGGGAAAAACCGGCCACCTGATGCACCTTCATCTTCCAAGCGACCACGATACATTACCATGGACAGGAATAATTGGGATGCTTCTATTAAACCTCAACTACTGGGGCGCTAACCAGGTAATTCTGCAAAGGGCCCTTGCAGCAAAGAGCCTAAGGGACGCCCAGATAGGGCTGCTTGTAGGAGGCGGCCTAAAATATATTATGGCAATTATTATTATAATTCCCGGTATTGCCCTTGCGGGGATTTTGCGGGAAAAGTCGCTTGCCGACCCAGACCTTGCCTATATAACCCTGGTAAGAGACTTTTTGCCGGACGGGCTGAGGGGTATAATTCTTATGGGACTTTTTGCTTCGCTGATGAGTACCCTCGATTCTATATATAATTCGGTATCTACATTGTGGTCAATTGATATTTACAAGAAATATATCAGGCCGGATGCCACTGAAAGCGAAATTGTAGGTGCAGGAAAGAAGTCAATTCTGGCAGCATTTATTACAGGGGCACTTTTTAGTTTTGTAGTGCTATATGTAAAATTTGATAACCCCACATTTCCGCTAACACACTGGTTTAACCAGCTGTCTTATTTTGTTAAAAACGGTTTTGTAATAATTATTATGTCCGCGGTATTTCTATTGAGGCCCTCAAGGAAACTGGTACTTTTTACTATGCTTTTTAGTATGCCGCTGACTTATTTGTTTATGAAATTTTTGCCTGATATGAACTATTTTATCAGGTCTGCCTGGGTTATCCTCCTCTCCTTCGGGTTTATTGCCGCAGCTACATTCTTAAAAAGTGGAGAGTTATTTAATTCCAATAATATGCTGGTTATTTCTGACAAGTATGTTGGACGGCTTGGAATTCTTCTCGCATTATCACTTATTTTCTGCCATATAATTTTTCATTAGCTTAAACTATCAACTGCTTTCAGATTCTTATAACTTAGTGTAGAATTCAATGCTTAAAAGTTGTTACAACAAAATTTAGAGGTGAGCTCGTGGCAAAGAAAACTGTTAAAAATAAACCAAAGGACCTGATGCATCCTGTCACCTATAAACGTGAAAACGGAAAATTTGATGTCAACTGGTATCTCAAGGAAGATACAACCAAGTGGGTACTACCGCATGTTTTAAAAGAACAGGCCAAAAAACTTGGTAAAAAACCGTTTCTCCAGTTTGGATATAAAGAGCCAATAAGCTTTTACAAAACTAACCAGCTTGCAAATAAAATTGCTAACGGGTTAATGAAACTCGGATTAAAAAAGCAGGAAAAAGTAGCTGTTTATATGCCAAACTCAGATGATTATGTAATAACATGGTTTGGTATCCTGAAAATGGGTGCGGTGATGGTGCCTATAAATACCGCCTACGTTATGGACTTTCTCCAGTATATTATCGACAGTTCGGATGCAAAGGTACTTTTTATTGCAGAGGAATACATGGACAGAATGCCTCCCATAGCAAAGAAAATCCCGAACGTAGAACACGTGATTGTCTGGACCAGGGAAGGGAACATTAAGTTTAAAAAGCATGGTTTTAATTTCAAAAAAATGACTTCATATGAGAAATTCATTACCCCTCAAAGTACAAGTGACCCAAAAGTAGATATTTCCTTTATGGACTATGCAAGGCTTATGTACACATCCGGCACCACGGGAAGGTCAAAAGGTGTTATGAGGCCATCAGCCGCGGATTACAGCAGTGCCAGGAATTATACGGAAATTATGGATATCGGGCCAAAGGATGTGTGTTTTACATGCCTCCCACTATTTCATTCCAACGCGATGGTAATGACTGTATACCCCGCATTAATCAAGGGGGCCAAGACTGTTATCGAAGAAAAATACAGCGCAAGTAAATTTTGGAACTGGATGGTTGACCATAAAGTTACCAAGTTTAATATAGTCGGGACGATTTGCTATTTTGTATGGAACACTCCGCCCGTACCAGAGGAAAAGAAACATAAGGTCAAGCTGGTACTTGGGTCACCTGCACCCCACGATATGATTGAAGATTTTATGGAAAGATTTAATATCAAGTTTATGGAGGGATATGGCCTTACCGAGATCGGCCAGTGTACATGGATGAGGCCGGGTGAGCCTTTCAGGATTGGATCATGCGGTAAGGAAGCACCTAACTATGAAATCAAAGTAGCCAACCCCGATACAGATGAAGAAGTACCCAGGGGAGATATTGGTGAAATTATCGTAAGGCCAAGAATGCCAAATGTGATGCTTCATTACTATCACAAGATGCCCGAAAAGACTGTAGAGGATTTTCGTAATTTCTGGTTTCACACTGGTGATGCAGGAAGAATGGACAAAGATGGCTATATCTATTTCGTGGACAGAGTGAAAGACTATATAAGAAGAAGGGGTGAGAATATTAGCTCCTTTGAAGTTGAAAAAGTTATCAACTCCTACCACGATGTGGAGGAATCAGCGGCAATTGGCGTTAAGGCTGGTGAAGGGAAATATGCCGAAAA
>JAUXJP010000082.1 GCA_030624695.1 Candidatus Dadabacteria bacterium
AGGATTAATAATGCTTTTGGTGATAAGAACCTCGTTTGTACTTGTCCCCCGATTGAAAGTTACGAGGCCGGGTGATCAGAGTTTTCTTTCGATATATGCGGTTTCTTTTATATTTTTCAGGTAAGTTTTAAGCATTTCTTCGGCTTTCTGGCTATAGATAGTATTCCTGATCTCGTTTGAATAACTTTGAGGGATACCTGTCTTTGAATCTTTTTTATCCAGCACCTTGATTATGTGATAGCCACCCGGTGATTCTACAGGCCCGACTATTTCGTTAATCTGTACGTCTTTAACGGCAAACTCCAAAGATTCCACCAAATCACCTTTCTTAAAATACCCGAGGTCTCCACCGTTTTGAGCTGACATAGTGTCCTGGGAGTATTCTTTTGCAAGCTTGGGAAAGTCTTCACCAGTTTTTGCTTCATCTGCTATTTTTGTTGCTTTCCGAAGAGCATCAGGCCCGTTGTTAAGTATAAGAATATGCGCAATACGTATTTCACTCACACCTTCTTCATAATCGCCGTATGTTTGCTGGTAGTACTCTTTTATTTCCTGGTCGGTTACGGCAACGTTACCCTTTACTTTTGCTTCCATGAGTTTTTGCGTTAAGAGCTGAAATTTCCACTGTTCCCGGAAGTTTTCCTCTGTCATATTCTGCTCTTCCAGGGCTTTTTCCATCTCCGTCTCATCCAGCTTAAAACGTGATTTCATTTCTTTTAGCGTAAAATCCAGCTCTTCGTCGGAAACAGTGATTCCCGCCTGTTTGGCTTCCTGCTCAACAATGGTTTTATCTATGATCTGTTCAAGAAACTTGTACTCCATTCCAGCCTCTTCCATATTTATTCCATTTTTCTTGGCTTCATTCATAAATTCAGAAAGTGTAATTATCTCCTCATTAATAACCAGGACAACCCTGTCCACCTGTTCCCTGGCGTTAGTAATTGAGGATGCAATTAATAATGCTAGTACAGCTGTAAATAGTATTCGTTTCATTTATATACTCCTGATAAAAGTATTAATAAGCTATCTTATGTTGATCAATTCATCAATGTTAATTATCTGCACTTAATTCATTTATTTTTTGCTTAAGTACTTTAAATTTTTCTTTGGGGTCATAGTAAACCGTCAATTTACCGCTTGGTTTATACTTTTGAAAATGGACAGAATCTTCACGGAAAAGCATTATAGAATAACGTTCTTTTATCTCCAGTTTTAAAACTCTTAGTCTTTTTATTCTTACTTTTATTTCTGTAAGGGAAAAAAGGGTTTTCAGTTCCTTAGGAATTGTACCGTACCTGTCCTTGAGGTCATTCCTGAATTCCTTTATTTCTGCCAGGGTTTTCAGGGAAGATATTTTTTTATAGTAAAACAGCCTTTCCGAACTGTCGTATACATAACTTTCGGGAATATAGGCCTTTTGAGAGTTTTTTATTTCGGGTTCATAGTCTTCTTCAACCTTACCGTCTTTAAGAGTGTTTATCGCATTTTGAAGCAATTCGAGATAAAGTTCAAGCCCCACGTTTGATATTGTTCCAGACTGCTGTTCTCCAAACAAATTTCCGGCTCCCCTTATTTCCAGGTCCGAAAGTGCAAGTTTAAATCCGGACCCAAGTTCCTGAAGCTCCGAAATCTTGGTCAGTCTTTTCAATGCTTCAGGTGTTAAAGTCTTAAGTGAGGGGATAAGAAAATATGCAAATGCTTTTATTTTTCCGCGGCCGACTCTTCCTTTTAACTGGTAAAGATCCGCGAGTCCGAACATATGTGCATCATTTACAATAATTGTATTAGCACGCTGAATATCAAGGCCTGATTCGACTATAGCAGTTGTTATAAGCAGATTTATATCACCATTGATAAATTGCCTGATACTTTTTTCAAGCACCTGCTCTTTCATCCTGCCGTGGGTTACTGCAACAGATGCCTCCGGTATTAGGGCTTTAAGTTCTTCTGCAACTTTAAAAATAGTTTCAATCCTGTTGTTAATAAAAAATACTGAACCACCCCTGTTAATCTCATTTAAAAATACTTCCCTGATATTTTCTTTATCATAGTTCTTTATAAACACATCAACCGGAAGCCTGCCTTCAGGAGGAGATTGTATAACACTTATATCCCTGATGTCTGCAAGTGAAAGTTGTAGTGAGCGTGGTATAGGTGTTGCTGACAGTGACAAAACATCAACACCTTCTTTTAAAGCCCTCAGTTTTTCTTTATGTTTCACCCCGAATTTATGTTCCTCATCAATTATTACAAGACCAAGGTCCCTGAAACGGATTTTATTTCCAAGTAATCTGTGAGTACCTATCACAATATCAAGACTGCCGTCCTTTAGTTTCTCAATAATTTCTCTAGTTTCTTTTAATGTCTTAAACCGTGAGATCATATCAATGTTAAGGGGATAGCTGCTTAACCTCTCCAGGGTTGTAAGGTAATGCTGGGTGGCAAGCAATGTTGTCGGTACAAGTAATGCAACCTGCTTCCCATCCATGGATGCCTTGAAAGCTGCCCGCAGAGCCACTTCTGTTTTACCGAATCCCACGTCACCGCAAATAAGCCTGTCCATCGGCTTATCAGATTCCATGTCGGCTATTACCTCTTCTATTGACCTTGCCTGGTCGGTTGTTTCTTCATAATTAAATTCAAGTTCAAATTCACGGAAGGCCTGGTCTCTCTTTGAGAAACTGAAACCCTTGATAGTTTTTCTTTTGGCATACAGCTCCAGCAGTTCCCTTGCAATAGTTTCAATTAACTTCTTTACTTTTTTAACAGTTTTTTTCCATGTGTCGCTTCCGAGTTTGTCTACGGATGGCTTCTTGCCGTCTCCAATAAATTTTTGCACCAGTTTTAAATTTTCGACTGGTACATATATCTTGTCCCCGCCCCTGTATTCACACTCAATGAAGTCTCCTTCAGAGCTGTTGAGGTCAATTTTTTTTAATCCCCTGTATATGCCTATACCAAACTGTTTATGGACTATATATTCTCCCGGCTTCAACTCGCTAAAAGAGGATATAAAGGCCGAGGACATATCCTCGGGCAACTGGTAACTCGTTTTTTTTTCTTTTTCTGAAATATCGTTTTCGGTAAAGACAGCTACTTTCAGGTCTTTTAAAATAAAACCATTTTCAAGTGGTCCAATATAAAA
This sequence comes from Candidatus Dadabacteria bacterium, assembly GCA_030624695.1. Lineage (GTDB taxonomy): Bacteria > Desulfobacterota_D > UBA1144 > Nemesobacterales > JAJCZQ01 > JAJCZQ01. The sequence continues at coordinate 3,146 of JAUXJP010000082.1, forward strand.
CCTAATGCCCTCAAGTTTATATTCTTCAAGGAGTTCTTTTAATTTGTTCTGTTCATTCTCATTGTAGGTTACGACATAAATTAAATAGTTGTCCTCTTTAAGCCTTTCTATTTTTTTTGCAAAGTTTTCTACCGGGGACTGGTTCTTTGAAGATTTTATACGTCCCGTTTCAGAACTGAATTTGATATGTTTTTTTGATTTGGAAAGAAGATCATTAAAATAGATTGACTGAAACTGTCCAAGCTGTTTTTCCACATCCTCGTGAGAAATAAAATTTACATCAGATTCCGGGATAAGTTTATTGAATTTGTTATTGCTGTTTATGATTTTCTGATGATTTTCCAGGAGATTCTTATTAATGGTCTCAAGGTCTGTGTTCAAATCAAAAAATACAAGGTACTTTGCATTTGTATGGTTTAAAATTGTATCAGGGGATGTGTAGATAATTGGAGATAACCATTCCAGCTGTTCTATATGCTTTTTTTCTTCTATTATATTTAATACTGTATTTCTTAAATTTGGAGAAATATCGCAGTCTACCAAATGGTTGTAAATTACTTTCTGTATTTCAGAAAAGTCTTCCCGATAGATAAATTCACTTGCGGGAAAGATTGATACATTATCTGTTTTGTTAGTGGATTTTTGTGTTTTAGGATCAAAAAATCTGATTGACCTGATTAAATCTCCCAGAAATTCGGCCCTGACGGGATATTTATGGACAGGAGAAAATATATCAACGATAGCCCCTCTGGTACTAAACTGCCCCGGGTATTCCACCTGTTCACTTTTTCTAAAACCGATGCTGTATAACGAATCAATAAATTCTTCCCTGATAACCGTTTTGTTAATGGAAAGGTATATAGAAGCGGAAGATAATATTTTCCCCGGTACTGTTTTATCAAAAAGGGCTGAAGGCTGTATTAAAAGATTTTTACCGTTTTCAAGGGATACCAGGGCGGATATTCTCTCTACCGTGTTTATTATATTTCCACTACCAACAATTGATTCTATTGAATAGGTTTTTTTTTCGAATATTTCTGTTTCATATTCGGAGAACACATTAAAGTTATCTGACAATAAAGGATCACTGTCAAAAGAATCGGATACAAAAATAAATGGCCTTTTAAGGAAAGTACTAATAAGGTGAGCAATAAAATACTTTGAAGTACCTGAAAGTCCCGAAATTGTGAGCCTGCTTATTCCTGACCCGATCTGTTCACTTATATCTTCTAATTCATTTTTAATATACTTTTTATGTTCTTCTAAAAAATCCCGGGTTATTGTCACAATTTTTATAAATTTTCAAATTCACTGCAGATTGCATTTCCTATTTCCCTGCAGCCAACCTTATTTGTACCTTCCTGGTATATGTCTGCAGTCCTGAACCCCTTATCAAGTGTGTTTTTAACTGCCTGTTCAACCATCTCGGACTCTTTGCCCATATTAAATGAATATTTTAGCATCATGGAAATAGAAAGGATTGAGGCAATTGGATTTGCAATGTCCTGACCCGCGATATCAGGTGCACTGCCGTGGACAGGTTCGTATATGGCACCTTTGTTGCCGACACTGGCTGAAGGCAGCATCCCCAGTGAGCCGGTGAGCTGAGCTGCTTCGTCACTGATTATGTCGCCAAACATATTGCCGGCAAGCATAACATCAAAGCTTTTGGGCCTTCTTATAAGCTGCATGGCAGCATTGTCAACGTAAAGGTGTTCCAATTCGATGTGAGGAAACTCTTTTTCCCTGAGGCTTGAAACCGTATCCCTCCAGAGGACCATCGACTCAAGTACATTGGACTTGTCAATTGAAGTGACATGTTTATTTCTTTTTTCAGCGATCTGGAATGCAACCCTTGCAACTCTCTCAATTTCGGAGGTTGTGTAGTGCAAGGTATTCACTCCTTTTTGTTCACCACCGGCGATAGGTTCAATCCCTCTTGGCTTGCCAAAATAAATTCCACCCGTAAGTTCCCTTACCACCATTATATCAACACCCTCTACAATCTCTTTTTTCAAGGTGGATGCGTCTACAAGGGCGGGATAAACAATGGCGGGCCTTAAATTTGCAAATGCATCAAGTTCCTTTCGAAGTGTTAAAAGTCCGCTTTCAGGTTTGAGACTATGTTCAAGGTTTTCCCATTTGGGGCCCCCGACAGCACCCAGAAGGACTGCGTCAGAATTCAGGGCCATATTCTTAACCTCATCTGTAAGAGGTACACCATGGGCATCAATAGAACTGCCGCCAAACAGGCCTTCCTCAATTTCAAATTTAGTGCCGCTCTTTGTTTCAATAATATTTAATAAATCAATACTTACAGCCGTAACTTCAACTCCGATACCGTCGCCAGGTATTACTAATATCTTAGGCAATTTTTTGCTCCTTAATTATAAAATTAAAGCTCTCTAATCTACCTGAATAATTAATATAGTTAAGAAACTCCAAATGCTTTTTTGTTGTTTTACTGTTAAT
>JAUXJP010000083.1 GCA_030624695.1 Candidatus Dadabacteria bacterium
AACCAAACATTCTGCAGATATGTTTTAGCTCCTCTTCTCTACCGGGAAGCGGGTCCATGGGCTGAATTAAATTTTCGAGCTCAAGCTCCTTTCTAACATCCTTGTCTTCCTCCAGTGGAGTACCATATTCACCTGAGTGAAAAAGCCTGTCAAACCTTTTTCTGGGTCTTTGCCCGGGCTGTTCTGCAGAATATCCTACAGCCATAAGCCAAATTGGGACAATGTTTTCTGGAGTTCCAAGTACCTGGGGAAACTCAGCGGGTTTTCTGCCCGTAGCAAGAAGGCATGTACCAAGGCCAAGCTCAGTTGCGGCAAGAAGTGACTGTGCAATTGCCTGTCCTGCCTCTATTCTCAGCAGGTCTTCAGCCTTGTCTTTTGGAAAACTCATGAGCCTTGGATAGGTCTGCTCTGTAAGATGTTTGTATGTCCATCCGTGTGCCGCAGTAATTGCACGCGCGGGGAATAAGACCTGGAATGTCTGGATCAGTTCTTTGTACCACGCATCCATGTTGACAAGCCAGGCAATTATTATGGGGGCCTGCCGGAGCTGTATTTCATTAAAAGGAGAAGCGCACTCAATGATCTGCTCAAATTTTTCTTCAGGATAAGTTCGTTTGTCGATCACTATCGCTTCTGTAGAATTACAATTACCTTGACATGATGCATACCTTGCCGCCTGTAGTATCATTTGAATTTTCCATTCTTCCACCTCTTGCCATGGTTTAAAGAATCTCACACTTCTTCTTGTCCCCATTGCTTCAAAAAGTTCCATTTACTGCCTCCTTTCATTTAAACTATATTTTAGTAGAATATCGGATAAATATAACACATTTAATAAATTAGTTATGGATCCAATAAGCCCGGGCTTTGTTGGTGCGGTCTTTTCACAAAGCACTTCGAATAAAAAAGAGTTGAAAAAAGCCGCCTTTATTGAGTTTGGTGTATAAAGATAGCTAATGAGAAAAAGGACTGGCATGTTGAGTTTGTTAATACCATTAGGATTGATTACAAGAAAAGAAATATCTTTTTCAAAATGTTAAAAGGGGAAGAAACACCTTGGAAATATGGAAAAATCTATAATATTACTTTTATTTTTCTCTTTTGTACTGGCAATTACCAGTTTTTATCTTGGATTTATTAAGCCTTCAAAAAATCTCGGGCATGCAGCAAAATTATTTTTTGTCCTGGTTATCGTGATTTTGATACCACTTTTTGCAGGCATATTATGGTTTCAAAGCAGTGCTAAGGAAAGACTTATGGATACAGGAATAGTTCCTTATCCAGGTATCGGGGAAACAATAGGTATTGCTTTTGGTACGGGTGACAGGCCAGTGTGGTTATTTAGAACCGTTACGGATAAATTGAGTATTGGAAGTTTTTATACTAATGAAAACAACAGGCCGGGATGGAATCTTACAGAAAGCGGAGAGCAAAGTGCAATACTGATCAATACTGAAAATAAGATGACTATAAAAGCACAGACTGGATCTGAAAAAGGTTCTGTTATGTACCTTATGGATAAGATCCCTGTAGACTAATGAACATTATATTCTACTTCGACTATATATGTCCTTTTTGTTATGTAGGCACAAAAAGGATGCTGAAAATTGCAGATGAGTTTGATCTCAGTATTGACTGGAGGGGAATTGAGATTCACCCTGAATTCAGCCCCGAGGGCAAAATAAGAAAAAAATCACCAAGAAGCAAGCACCTTGCCGAGACCCTCAAAGAGATAACCGATATTGATAACTCTGATATTAAACTTCCTGGCTTTGTAACAAATTCAAGACTTTGCCTTGAAGCATCAGAATTTTCAAAAACAAAAGGAAAATTTACGGAGTTTCATACTACTGCTTTTGATTATTTTTTTAATCAAAAAGAAAACATTGGTAAAATTGAGACTATATTAAATATAGGTAAAATTGCAGGACTGGACACAGGCGAACTTGAAGACAATCTTAAAAAAAGGTTAATGAAGAAGCAGATTGAAGAAAACCAAAAGTCAGCAGATGATAATATTGTTATAGGGGTCCCTACATTATATTTTAATGAATTCAGGGTACATGGAGTACAGTCTCCTGATATTTATAGAAATATAATTAAAAAACATCTTCTTAACTAACTTACGTCCTGTTCAGTAAATCCTTTTATAAAAAACAGTTTTTGTTATATAGATCGTATACTTTTTTATTTTATCTTGAGCTTCACTTCGTCAATGGACCGGTTTGTAGCCCTGGTAATTTCAAAAGTTTTATTACCAAAAACAATCTTTTCACCAACCCCGGGAAATGAGCCATACTTATAGAGTAAAAACCCCCCGAGCGTATCGTATTCTTCTCCCTCCGGGACAGCAAGTCCTATATCATCATTAATCTGCTCAATCTCTACTATGGGATTTATTAAATAAGTTTTTTCCCCTGTCTTTCTCCAAAGCCTTGAACCCTTGTCATATTCATCCTCAATCTCACCGACAACTTCCTCAAGAATGTCTTCAAGTGTAATTGCACCAACAGCTCCACCGTATTCATCCACCACTATTGCCATTCCGGTCCTTCCTTCTTTCATCTCATCCAGCAGTTCGTTTACAAGTTTGGATTCTGGAACATAAAATGGTTTTAGTGCAAATTTGTTCACTTTGTCTTCGGGATTTGTATTTCCAAGCAGGTAAAAGGAATGAAGAATCGCAGTAATATTATCAATACGTTCATCGTAAATAGGAATCCTTGTATGACCTGTTTTTTTTATGAGTTTGATTGCATCATCAATAGTAGAATCCCGGTCGAGGGCATCAATGTTAACAAGCGGTATCATAATTTCATCAACCGTGGTTTCCGAAAATCCAAATATTCTTTTTAATACTCTTGTATGAATATCGGTAATTGGTTTTTCTTTGTCACCTTCAAGCACATCAAGCAGTTCATCCCTTGTAATAGAGGAATTTTTTTTCTTACCGATCAGCTTCATCAGGAAGGCAGTAAAAAAACTTACAATGATCAATATTGGGTAAAAAATCCTCGAAGCTACCCACAACGGATATATAGCCCAGAGTATAATACTGTTTCTTTTACTCTGGAATACTGCTTTTGGTACTACCTGCCCAAAAATAACAATTAATGGTGAAAGTATTAGAACTGTGTAAAACTCACTGCTTTTACCGTAATTTTTTTCTATATAAAAGGTAAGGATCAGCGTGCTAAGTATAAGTGCAAGATTTATACCCACAAGAGACGTACTCAGGTATTTATCCACTTCGTTGTAGGCACTAAGTACAAGTTTTGCACTTTTGGATCCATTATTAGCAAGGGACCTGATTTTAATCTTGTCACATGATATGAGTGCAATTTCTGATCCTGCAAAAAAGGCCTGGAGCATCAACAGTATTGCAATTGATAAAATTACGATCTCAAGCGACATCAGATACCCCCTCGTTTGCTACTTCTATTTTAAGTTCGGAAATTCGTTTCTTGTGGATTTTTTGAACCGTAAACTTTAAACCCCCGAATACTATTGATTCTTCCTCGACAGGAAATCTTCCAAAGAGGTTAAAAATAAATCCTCCGAGTGTTTCATGTTCTTCTTCAAGTGGTAGTATCGAGCTTTCAAGAATCTCGCCTAATCTGTTTAAACCCCCGAACCTTGTAACCATAAAAAGGTAGTTTTCATTAAAATCCTCTATTTTCATTGCGCCGGGTAAAAATAGAGAATTGCCGATAAATTTTGGCTCGGTCTTTACATCCATCTGCGTTTCATCTTCAATCTCACCGAAAAGGACTTCCAGAATGTCTTCCATGGTGACCAGTCCGTCCACCCTTCCGTATTCATCCACTACAATTGCCATATGTATCCTGTTTCTCTGGAATTCCCCGAGAAGCTCAAAGGCCATTTTTGTGCGTGGAATAAAGTAAGTTTTTTTAAGGTAGTCAGTGATAGGTTTTTCGTCTATTTTTTGCCCGTAGTCATTTGAAGTAAGAAGGTCTTTACTATAGAGAATCCCAATAATATTATTTACATCATCCTTATAGACAGGTGTTCTAGAATACCCCCTTTTTTTAATTTCATAGATTGCCTCACTTATTTTACTTTCAGAGGAAAGGGAAAAACAGTCAATGTTGGGAGTCATTATTTTATAAACGGGAATGTTTTCAAGTTTATAAAAACTGCTTACAAGTTTGTTCTCAAGCTCGTTTAACACACCTTCTTCATTTCCAATACCTACAAGTATTTTTAATTCGTCGGTGGAAAAACTGTTGTGCTGCTGATAATCGAGGTCATCAACAAAGAGTTTAGTAAATCCAATGGATATAATCATTAGTACCCATCTGATTGGTGTAATAAGTATATGAAAAATGTTTAATGGGTGGGATACTGCCTTAGCAACAATCCGGGGAAATTTAACAGCAATTGTCTTGGGGCCTATTTCCCCGAATAGAAGTAATACGGGAGATGCTATCGCAATGGATATAACAGCAACCGTCTTCTCAGAATATTCCGTAAGAAGCTGGTGCACGGTAAGCCCCACAATGCTTGAAAAAGCAACGTTTGCAACTTCATCTGCAAAAAGGATTGTTATAATTAATTTAAAAGGATTACTCAGAAGCTTCTGTATAACATTACTCGTTCTGGAGTTTTCCTTAAAAAGGCTTTGTTTCTGGTGTCTGCCAAGTGAAAATAATGATCCCTCTGCAAAACAGAAAAATGCAGAACCAAAAAGCAGCAGAAATATAAGAAATAAATTATACGCTAATGGTATATCATCCATTTAATTACTAAAGATGCACAAACCCCTTTTTTCTGTATTTAAATATTTTATTATCATGTCCGTAAAGGTCTATTCTTTTTTTATCAGTCACAATTCCTACCTCTGAAATATTAACATCAAGCTCATCCTTTAAATAATTGATTTTTTCCCTGTTACTTTCGTGCGAAGAGAAGAGAAGTTCATAATCTTCGCCCCCTGAAAGTGCAAAAAAAAGTGGGTCTTCATCTGAATTTTTTAAATCTGTATAGTTTTTGGAAAGTGGAAGTTTATCTATAAAAATATCAGCCCCCGTTCCATGTGCAACGGTAATTCTTTCAAGATCGATTAAAAAACCGTCACTGATATCAATCATGGATGTAGCAACCCGGTGATCTCCAAGTGATTTTCCTGCATTTATTCTTGCGGTTGGATTCGTATGCCTTTTTTCAAGATATTCGTCCCTCTCTTTATTTCCTGGCCTTAGAAGTTCGAGTCCTTTTGCCGAATCCCCTAGAGTGCCGGTAACAAATAATAGATCCCCGGCACATGCTCCTGACCTTTTGACTACTTTATCCTGATCTGTTTCACCAATAACCGTTATATCAATAAAGAGTTGATCACTGGTAGTAATATTACCCCCTATAAGTTCAATTCCGTATTCATCTGCGGCTTCTTCAAATCCATCCAATAGTTCATCAATTAGATTCTGAGGGGTGCATTTGGAAATCCCGATTGTTGATAAAAAATAGTTGGGTTTGCCGCCCATAGCAGCTATATCACTTACCGATGCCGAAACTGCTTTTTTTGATATTTCACGGTATGTCATATAAGAAGTTAAAAAATGTATTCCTTCA
>JAUXJP010000004.1 GCA_030624695.1 Candidatus Dadabacteria bacterium
CAATGTACACGGAGTACTTGGGAATTTTCTTGCACGCGGTACACCACAGATTTTACCTCCTGCACTTCTGGCAAAAGGCGTGAGTACCTTGTCTATTAATACGAGGCTTGGATTTTTGGGCCAGATTATGGGCGACGGTATATTCGATAAATCTGACCAGGATATAGAAGAGTCAATTAAAGTGCTAGTGGATATGGGATTTAAAAATATCTATATTCTAGGATACAGCCTGGGTGCAAACCTTGCCGTTTATTACGCAACAAAATCCCAGGACAAGAACATAAAGGGGCTGATACTTGAAGGCTGTTCATATTCCCTGCCGGATTCACAAAAAAGAAGGCTTGAAAGAAATAAGAGTATTCCACAGTATGACGATATCTATAAAAGGGCCAAGCAGATCCTGGGGCCGGATCCCAGAAGTGAAGTCAATGACCAGATATTTATTATATACAGGGCATGGGGAAATTCCTTTAATCCTGAAGATGTAGAGATGTTTACTTACAGGACGTGGTGGTTTATGAGAAGTCCGGAAGCAGTTTTTGCCAAGACATGTGACCTTATTGAGCAGGTGAAAGTACCTATCCTTTTCATACATGGGAAAATTGATAATGTGGTTGATATATGGGAACCAAAAGATCTGATGGGTATACTGAAAAAAACAGGAAACACAGATGTAGAACTTGTATATATCCCTGAAGCAAAGCATGATTGTATGGAAAACCCGGAAGCCACAATTGATGCAATTACAGGCTGGATAAGTAAAAAAAATCCTGCTAAAAAGAAATAAAATTCTTATATGAAAAATAAAAATTTCTATAATTGAAATTATTCTGTTTAATTGCTTGAAAAATCTAAAAAAATAATTTATTCTCTTGTCCTTTCCCAAGGTTCTCACAACAATTTAGATTTTGGTTGGAGGTTTGTAAATGTCTTCTGTTGATGGTGTAAAGATTCTGGAACAGCATGGAATTAAAAATCCAAAAAACGTTCATTTTAACTTATCAGTTCCGGAATTATATGAAATATCTATTAAAAGGGGTGAGGCCCAGATAGCAGATGGCGGCAGCCTTGTTGCATATACTGGTGCACATACAGGCAGATCCCCGAAAGACAGATTTATAGTAAAGGAACCTACAACAGAAAATTTTATTCACTGGGGACCGGTAAACCAGCCAATATCTCCTGAAGCCTTTGACTCTTTGTATGACAAGGTCATAAACTATTTTGAAGGCAAAGAAATATTTATAAGAGACTTGTATGCTTGTGCCCATCCTGAATACAGAACGAATGTGAGAGTAATTAATGAATACGCCTGGCACAACCTGTTTGTAAACAACCTGTTTATAAGGCCGGAAACCTCTGAAATACCACACAAAGATGTTGAGTTTACAGTAATATCTGCACCTGGTTTTAAAGCGGACCCCGAAGTTGATGGTACAAGGACCGAAACTTTTATCCTGCTTAACCTTGAAAAGAGAATCGCCCTTATTGGCGGAACCGAGTATGCAGGTGAAATGAAAAAATCTGTTTTTGCTGCTATGAACTACCTGCTTCCTGATAAAAATGTGTTCCCAATGCATTGCTCAGCAAATGTTGGCAAGGAAGGAGATGTATCACTGTTCTTCGGACTTTCAGGTACAGGTAAAACCACTTTGTCTGCAGACCCGGACAGGGCACTTATCGGAGATGATGAACACGGTTGGTATGATAAAGGTGTTTTTAACTTTGAAGGCGGATGCTATGCAAAAGTCATAAAACTTAACCCTGAGACTGAGCCTGAAATTTACAGCGCAACATTAAAATTTGGTTCAATAGTGGAAAATGTGGAATTCGATCCAGAAACAAGAAAAATTGATTTTAATAGTTCTAAGTTTACAGAAAACACAAGAAGTGCTTACCAGATTGATTCACTCCAGGGCATTGTACCCGAAGGAGTAGGCGGAATTCCAAACACTATATTTATGCTTACATATGATGCATTTGGTGTTTTACCACCTATTTCCAAACTTACTTCCGAACAGGCCATGTATTTCTTCCTGCTTGGATACACAGCAAAAGTTGCAGGTACCGAAAGAGGTGTAAGTGAACCACAGGCAACATTCAGTTCCTGTTTTGGTGCACCATTTCTTCCAAGGCCCCCAAAGTTTTATGGTGAGATCCTAAAGAGCAAGATGGAAAAGCACAAAGCAAATGTATGGCTGCTAAATACCGGTATTTCCGGAGGCCCATACGGTATTGGCCAAAGAATGCCACTTCCTTCAACACGTGCACTGGTTACAGCTGCAATTGACGGTACATTAAACAATGGTGAGTTTATAGAAGTTCCCGTATTTGGATTACAGGTACCTGTAAGCTGCCCGGGTGTAGATTCGGACCTTCTTCAGCCAAGACTCTCATGGTCTAATTCGGAAGAGTATGATTCCAAGGCAAAAGAATTAAAAGCACTGTTTGAAGAAGAATACAAAAAATATTCCTAAAACTTTATGGCCTTAAGTAACCTGGCGGTACACCCTGTTTCCTAGCATCATATCTAAGCTGTTCTTTTTCTTCTTCTATTAGTTCCAGGCGTTTAAATAGAGGTGGCAGGCGTCCTTCGAGGTATCTCAAATCAAGTATCATCAGATCTGCCTTGTAGCCATTTATAAGGTAATAATCGATATTACTTTTTAATATATCTATTTTTTTTTCGGTGATATAGATTTCTTCGAGTGTTCTTTCTTTTTTTTGTTCAATATTGAGGGCCAGATTTCTCCAGTACAGCCTTATTTCTTCCTTAATAATTTCTTCTTCAATTGCCGCAGTATTTTCATCGATGGTATCTTCTAAAATAACAATTTCTTTTTCGGTGACAGGCAGTTTCTTTTTGGTTTTTATTATTTCTATAACATCCATATTGTTGTCAGGTTTTTTGTCTGTATAGTGGATTGCCCCGTTTTTATCTTTCCATTTATAGATTGTATAAGAAGATGAATTGTCAGTGGACAAAGCAAAGAAAAAGACAAAAATTAAAAAATAGTAAAAAAGATGTTTCCTTTTCATAATCGTTGTTTATTATATTATATATTCACCTAGGAAATAGATATGAAAAAATCTATAATAAAAGTAACAGTTGCCCTTGGATTAATACTGGGAGGGCTTATTCCATTCTCTCATGTAATTGATATTGATACACCTGCACAGGCCTGCGGCGGCAAAGGCAGTAGCTCTGATGATGGCAGTGATAAGGGTCAGGGTCCTCAGTCCGGCAAACTTTAAATTAACTATATTTAAAAAGTTAAGGGCGTATGCACATTGATGTATATGCCCTTTTTTTATAATCTTAGTTAGCCCTTTTAGTCAAAAATAACTACAAGTAAAAACTTAATAATTATGGTATAACTCCCTCGGAACACACATTATTCTATAAATATATTAAATAATATTAATTATGAATTAACAATTTTATTTATATTAAATATTATTTTCACTAAACTTATTCATCTATTTGTGATAGTATTTTATTATAGGTGAGGGGTTAGGTGGTACGATTTCTATTCATACAATCCTCCATTAAACATCTAGCCCTTCTTTATTCACTTCACTTTGTAGTACCTCTGATTTATTTATCCATATATGAGATCTATAGATTCCCGGTATGTGGTAAAGCTAAGAAAGATACTGTAATAAGTTAAATAAATTCATGAAAAATGGAGATTCAGGTCACAACTTGGTCACAAAACTGATAATGAGGGGTGTAAGGTGTTTAACATAGCCTATAAAAATCAGTAAGAAAAAAGAATGCGTCCCCGAGGGGATTTGAACCCCTGTTACCGGCGTGAAAGGCCGATGTCCTAGGCCCGGCTAGACGACGGGGACGTTGACAATGTGAGCCGTACAGGATTTGAACCTGTGACCCACTGCTTAAAAGGCAGTTGCTCTACCAACTGAGCTAACGGCTCAAAATTGAGACACTAAATATATCACGACCAAGTATCTTGTCAAAATATAATTCGATTATATTTTACTTTCAGGTTTTTACGTGCGAAAGTTAAACAGATTTAGGCAGAATAACTATGATATCAGGTCTTGATAAAGCTCAGAAAAAGAACTTCACACTTATAACACTCTCAAACTTTTTTTTCTTTTGTAATTTCTCTGCATTCTTTTTACTCCCGTTATTTATTAAAGACCTCGGGGGTGATAAAGCAGATATCGGTTATATAATGGGTACCTTCGGTATAACTTCCCTGGCCTCAATTCCCCTGGTGACTTACTTGATAGATAAATACGGAAGGAAGTACTTTATAGTACTCGGTGGGGTATTGATGTCTGTTGCTACTCTCATGTTTCTTTCTGTCGATATGATAGGAATTGAAATTTATATATTAAGGCTCCTCCAGGGAATAGGTTTTGCCTTTTCCTTCACATCAGCAAGTACTTCAGTGTCGGACAATATTCCGCAGAACATACGGGCTCATGGCCTTGGTGTATTCGGGGCATTTACAATCGCTTCATATGCTATTGGCCCTTCTATTGGTGAGTTCATTATTTTAAAGTCCGGGTTTGATATGTTTTTCCTCTATGCCGCAGGTTTTAGTCTTGTAGCCGTTGCTCTTGCACTACTCGCACAGGAAGGCCAGTTTACAAGGGCTGATGACAGGTTTGTCCTGGATCTATTTAAACTGATTGGTTCAAAGAGATACCGGCTGATACTTTTTACAAATCTTATTATTGCTTGCGGCCTTGGAAGTATTCTTCATTTTTTCTCGGTATTTTTGAGGTCCCGTGATTTTGCTGTATCCACTTTTTTTCTTACATATACCTTAACGGTAATTGTAATCCGGATTTTGGGCAGTAAGGCTTCGGACAGATTTGACAGGAAACTGATTGCCGCTCCCAGCATGCTGATAATGGCCCTGTCGCTAATCTTCGTATTTATTATAGATTCTTTTTATACGGCACTTTTGATATCCTTTTTATTTAGTTTTGGTTACGGGTTTTTGTACCCGACAATAAGCGCAATTATTATTGACAGAGCTTCATCTTCTGAAAGGGGTAAGGCGATGGGTGCTTTTAACGCTTCCTTTAGCCTCGGGATAAACTACATTGCATTCCCGCTTGGAATAATTGCAAAGTACTGGGGCTTTCCCGTGATGTATTTTTTGACCGGTATTTTAGTACTTATCGGTTCGGTTATCTTTATTGTTTTTGAAAAAGGTAAGACATATGAAAATAAAACATAACGATCTGGTATTAATACTTGCACCTGATAACAAAACCTATCTGTTAAGGGCTACGAAGGAAAAAAAATTTCACACTAATAAAGGAATATTAAAGCTGGACGATGCTATAGGAAAAGAGTTTGGCGACAGTATTGTATCCACCCTCGATACAACTTTTCTTATTCTTGAGCCTACAATTGAAGACAGGATGATGAAGGTAAAGAGGCAGACGCAGATAATCTATCCCAAGGACGCTTCCATGATCCTTCTAAAGGCAAGTATTGGTGCAGGGAGCAGGGTCATTGAAACAGGACTTGGTTCTGGAGCATTATCCATAGCCCTTGCCAATGCAGTTTCGCCGACCGGAAAACTTTATACATATGAAAGAAGGGAAGAATTTATAGTTAATGCCAGGAAAAATATAGAAGATGCAGGATTTGGCGACTGCGTGGAGTATAATCTAAGTGATGCAAAGGATGGATTTAAGGAAAAAGGAGTTGATGCCGTAATACTTGACCTTCCTTCACCCTGGGACGGCATTCAATCGGCATACAAGGCTCTTAGGGGCGGGGGAAGACTGATAAGCCTGTCTCCCACAGTAAACCAGATAGAAGAAGCGGTAGACCACCTTGAGAAAGAAGGATTTGTGTTCATCGAAACCTTTGAAACAATTCAGAGGCACTATCTTGTCAGAAGAGGAAAGACAAGGCCGATAGACAGAATTATTGGCCATACAGGTTTTCTTACCATAGCGAGGAAAGCTAATAAACAGCTTTAGAAAATATAATACTATATGTTTACAGCTAGTTACAGGCAATACTTAATATTAGTTCTAATCTTAATTGTTTCATGTGGGAACTCTAAAGAACCAGATACTTACCGCGTACTAAAAGTTATAGATGGTGATACTGTAATTATAGACCATCCAAATGTAGAAAGGGTCAGGTATCTTGGAATAGACACTCCCGAGACACTTAAGCCCGACTCACCAGGGGACCCTTTTAGCAAACAATCAACTGCTTTCAATGAAAGGCTGGTACTTGGAAAAGATGTAACCCTCGAAATTGATGAAGAAAAATATGATCCTTACGGGAGGCTTCTGGCCTATGTATTTATAGACGGAATATTAGTCAATGAGGAACTGGTAAGGGAAGGGCTTGCAAGAGCATTCTTTATCGGGCCAAACAGGAAATACGAGAGTAGGATATATAAGGCACAAAGAGAAGCACAAAATAATAAAAAAGGCATTTGGGGGAGCCCCGAAAGTTTTAAAACACCTAAAGATAATAAAAAGTTTTTAATAAAACCATTCCAGGCAAGGGAATATGTAAATGACAGGGTTGTTGTAAGGGGAAAGATAAATACAATGAAGAAGAACAACTCAAAAGTGATGGTGCTCAGCCTTGAAAATGACCTAGATATTGTATTTTTTAAAGACAGTCTCGAAAATTTCAGGTTTTTTAAAATAGACCCGGCATATGACTATATTGGAAAACCTGTTGAAGTAATCGGGAGGGTTACCATGTACAGGGGGTCCCCCCAAATAATTGTCTCTCATCCAAGTGTAATCAGGGAATTAAATTGAACCTAGAAAATCTACTTGTAAAAGGTTCCAGCGAACTTGGAATAACACTCAATTCCCGGAAGATTCAAAAATTTTTATCCTACCAGGAATTAATTAAAAAATGGAATAGTAAAATCAATCTTACTTCGGTCACTGATGATAGTGAGATAATTGTCAAGCATTTCCTGGATTCGCTTACAGTTTCTGAATTAATTACTGACGGCCCTAACATCCTCGATATTGGCACAGGGGCAGGTTTCCCGGGTGTTCCGATAGCCATAGTAAGGGAATCACTAAATATTACAGTCCTCGATTCAAGGGAGAAAAGGATTTTTTTTATTAACGAGGTATTAAGGGAATTAGATCTTAGCAATGTTAAGACAGTTTCAGGAAGGGCTGAAGACAGTAATAACGGTGTTCCGAGAATTAATTTTGATTATGTTTTGACAAGAGCCGTGGGAGATATAAAAGAAGTGATAAATTTATCAGTTCCTTATCTTAATGAAAAAGGGAAGATTATATTAATGAGAGGGAAAGAAGGCAAGATTGAATGGGAAAGGTTTAAAAATAACAATTTAAAACTACTTCATTTACGGGAAATAATAGTGCCTGAAAGTAATTTTATGAGGGTATTGCTTGTTCTTTCACAAAAATAAAAGGGGAGGGTGTGGGCTCTCCCCGGTAATAAAAGGTTCCTTAATTGCTTAATTCGTCGGGATCTTCTGAAGGCACTCCGCAATCGACGTCGATTTCTGCTCGGGAAATATTATAAGTAATATAAAAAAAGAAATATCCAAAAATAAGTACCGGGAAGTGGTGTGTAAGATTAAAAGACAACTATGAATTAATTCTTGATGAATTAACGAGGGCATTTATTCAGGCAATGAAATATAAAAGATACGCCAAATAATATATTAATTATTTTATATAGATAGTTCATTATGATATACTTATGTTTCCGGTGTTAGAAGAAGTAAGTAATTCCTTCATAAATCATAAATTTTCGTTGTATTTTTATACACTAGATGTAAAACTTAATAAATAACTTTAACGGGAATGTTTAATGTTTAGAATTGGAGTGATTGGAGGAAGTGGTTTATACGAGATGGAAGGTCTCCATGACGTGGAATCTATTGAATTGACTACGCCCTGGGGAAAGCCTTCTGACAACTTGGTAAAGGGCACCTTAAACGATACTGAACTTATATTTCTTCCAAGACACGGTAAAGGGCATAAAATAACACCTTCAGAAATCAACTACAGGGCTAATATTTATGCTATGAAAATGCTCGAAGTTGACTGGATAATCTCTGTAAGTGCCGTTGGCAGTATGAAAAGAGAAATTGCACCGGGGCACATTGTTATTCCATCACAGTTTATTGACCATACTAAAAAACGTGAATCAACTTTTTTTGATGACGGTGTTGTAGCACATGTCTCGATGGCGAATCCTGTATGCAACCAGTTATCACAGGTGCTTTTTAATGCTGCTATTGATTCTGGAGCCACTGTACATAATGGTGGTACCTATATATGTATCGAGGGACCGCAATTTTCCACAAAGGCAGAGAGTGAGTTGTACAGGTCCTGGAATGTGGATGTAATAGGGATGACCAATATGCCAGAAGCAAAACTGGCACGTGAGTCGGAGATTTGTTATTCGACACTTGCCCTTTCTACGGACTATGACTGCTGGCATGAGGAGTTTGATGATGTAACGGTGGAAGATATAATTGAAACGCTTAAGAAAAATGTAGATATGGCTAAAACAATAATAAAAAATGTTGTAGGTATTATACCAGAGGTGAAAAAGTGCGGCTGTTCGACGGCACTCAGCAATGCAATAATTACCGGAGAGGATGAAATAAAAAAATCAGATAATGAAAAAATCAAACTATTAATTGAGAGGTATATTTAATGAGCGTACTTGTTGTTGGTTCTATGGCACTTGATTCTGTAGAAACTCCTTTTGGAAAAGTTGAAAATATTCTTGGCGGTTCTGCATCTTATTTTTCTCTTGCTGCAAGTAATTTTACCGATGTAAATGTAGTGGCTGTAGTTGGTAATGATTTTCCTGAAGAACACATACAATTACTTGAAAGTCATGGCATTAAGCTTGACGGCGTAAAAATAGAAGAGGGGGAGACCTTCAGATGGGTTGGGCATTATGGTTATGACTTATCAGAGGCCAAAACACTTGAAACACATCTAAATGTCTTTGAAACATTTAATCCTGTATTACCCGATCATTACAAAGATATTGATATAGTATTTTTAGCGAATATTGATCCCGAGATACAGTTTGAAGTATTACAGCAGGTAAATAATCCAAAACTTGTAGCATGTGATACCATGAACTTCTGGATTGAAAGCAAGCCGGAGCAATTAAAAAAATTACTCGGCCATGTAGATATTCTTATGATTAACGATGCAGAGACCCGGGAACTTGCCGGGGAACCAATAATTGTAAAAGCTGCAAGGAAGATTATGGAAATGGGCCCCAAGAGGTTAATTGTAAAAAGAGGTGAATACGGGGCGCTCATGTTTAGTAAAGAAGGTATTTTTTATGCACCGAGTTATCCGCTTGAGGAGGTCCTCGACCCTACTGGAGCCGGTGATACTTTTGCCGGTGGTTTTATGGGCTATGTTGCCAGTCATGATATTAATAATGTTAATGATTATAAGAGAGCAGTAATATATGGCAGTGTGCTTGCCTCATTTACGGTTGAAGATTTTAGCGTAAACAGGCTGGCAAAATTAAAAAAAGATGAAATAGATGCAAGATATCTTGCATTTATGAACCTTTCGAATATAGAATAGAATATTATGAAGAAAATATTATTTATACTACTACTTTGTATCGTTTCTTTATCATGTTATTCATCAACAAAGAGTTCAAAGAGCACTTCAGGTGCTAAGGATAAGGATACTGAGTTTACTAACTCGAAAGCTCTGGCAGTTGCTTCCGTGAGAAGAGGCAATTTTCCACAGGCTCTGATTGATCTTGAGAGGGCTGAAGAGCTAAACAAAAAAGATCCCGAGGTTTACCTGATAAAAGGGGTTATTTATTATGGGCTTAAAGACAACGCTCTTGCTGAAGAAAACTATCTAAAGTCAATTAAACTTGACCCAAAATATACAGAAGCCTATTATAACCTTTGCGGGCTCTACCTTTTTGAGGGAAAAAATGATGAAGCAATAGAACAGTGTTCCATTGCCGCTTCTGACCCTACTTACAGGGCGAGGGCGAGTGCACTTACCAACCTGGGTATTGCTTATTTCAGAAAAGGTGATGTGAATAAGGCCAAACAGTACTACGACAAGGCTCTTGAAATTAACCCGGCATATGTATATACACATAACGAACTTGGCAAACTTTATACTTCTATAGGTAAGGAACAGGATGCTATCCAGGAGTTTAAACAGGCAATTTCAGGATTTCCGGAATACGCAGAAGCCTATTTTAATCTCGGTATTGTTTACCTAAAGGAAGGAAACAAAAGTCAGGCCTGTTATTCATTTAGAAAAGTGGTTGAACTTTCACCGAATTCTTCACTTGGTGTAAATTCCAACAGATACCTCAACTCTATATGTTCTGCCCCGGGATACTAACTAGCTTTTAGATATATTTTTAAGCAGGTTAGAAGTCGAATGGGTTTTTAACAGGGGAATGGTTACAACTTTGCCACCTATGCTTTTTACAAAATCTGCACCTACAATATCCTCTTTTTTATAGTCTCCGCCCTTTGTAATGATATCGGGCTTTAGTTCCGTGATAATTCTAAGGGGAGTTAGTTCCTTAAATATTACAACAAAATCCACTTCATACATTAATGCCAGAAGATGAGCTCTTTCTTCAGCTTTTACTATGGGCCTGTCTCTGCCTTTAAGTTTTTTTACAGAAATATCACTGTTTAAAGCTACAATCAGTGTGTCGCCTAATTTCTTTGACTCCTTTAGTATCTTGATGTGCCCGGGATGAAGGAGGTCAAAACATCCGTTGGTAAAGACAATTTTTTCGTTATTTTTTCTTGAGGCTGAAAGTATTCTTTTTAAATCAGCCAGCTTCACAATTTTATTGTTTTCGTTCTTTACAGTAGTTGCTTTAAAAAGTTCATCGCGTGTTGTGTAAGTTGTGCCTACAGAACTTACTACAAGTGAAGAAGCGAGGTTTGCAAGATATGCGGAGTCATTCCATGAATTTGAAATAATAAGAGAAAGGGTAAACACGGATATAAAAGTATCACCAGCACCGGTAACATCATATACATTTACCTGTTGGGCAGGGACAGATTTAGAACTTTTCGCAGTGTTTAAATAACTTATTCCATCTTTTCCCCTTGTTATAAGAGCCGACTTTGTTTTAGATAATAAAAGCAGTTTCTTTAAGCCAGCTTTAATATTTTTTTCATTATTCAGACTTATACCTGTAACAATTTCTGCTTCTCTCTTGTTCGGGGTAATAAGGTTAGCGCCGCTATATTTGGAAAAATCTTCACCCTTTGGATCTACTGAAATAAAAGCCCTAAATTTAACCGCTAATTTTATGATTTCTTTAGATACTTTTTTGGTTATTAAACCCTTGTTGTAATCAGAAATGATAACAGCATCTGGTTTTTGTATTTTTAAAATTTTTGAGACTCGGTTAATTAACCGGTTTTGAATATTGACCTGAATTTCAGAAGTATCTTCATAATCTACTCTTGCTATTTGCTGCCCGTTTGACATAATCCTGGTTTTTACAGTTGTAGGTTTACGGCTGTCTTTTATTATATTTTTAAGATCAAAACCTTCACTTCTTAATAAGTTTGCTATACTCTTTCCGTTTCGATCATTTCCCACTGAACCTATAAGGAAAGTTTTTACACCAAGTTGTTTGAGATTATTAGCCACATTTGCTGATCCGCCCAGGGAAAGGACATTGCCAGATTTGTTTATAACCGGAACTGGTGCTTCAGGTGAGATGCGCGTTGATGTGCCTAAGATATATTCATCAAGCATAATGTCACCAACAACTAAAATTTTCTTATTTTTAAACTGGTGAATGATTGAAGAATAGTTCATTTGATCAGCAGATAATTTAACATAGTGGGTTTATTGATTAGAAAAAATCAGTTCTTTACAAATTTTAATCTTAAATCATATAAAACATCTTCAAGAAGTTTATTCTCTTCATCAGAAAGGTTACCTTTGGTTTTCTCGCTAATCAGTTCAAGTATATCAATTGTATGTTTTACAGCCGGACGGTTTATCGTTCTTTCCTTTGATTGAGGGTCCGGTATGTCTCCAAGATGAATTAATGCGGAAGCATTAAGAGATAATATAAATCCTGAAAAATCCATTTTAAAACTGTCATTTGGGGGTGGTACTTCAGTCATTTAAATATCTCCTGGTGAATTAAGTGAATTGTTCAAAGTCTTTTCTTGGATTATAGGGATTGGAATTTTTTATTTCTTCCAGTTTATCAAGAACATTTTTATCGATTTTGTCAGGCATTACAATTTTAATGATAACATATTGATCACCGTTTTTGCCTGTTTTTATATTTTTTACGCCTTTGTTCTTAAGTCTTAATTTCGACCCGTTTTGAACACCAGGCGGTATTACCATCCGGGCATTTCCGTCTATTGTGGGAACATCTACTTTTGTACCAAGAGCGGCTTCATAAAATGTGACAGGAAGATCAATAACGATATTATTCTTTTCTCTTCTGAATATTTTATGAGTTTGTACTTTTACTTTTAGAATTAGGTCTCCGCGTTTATTCCCTATCTGTTCTCCTTTGCCCTGTATCCTGATCTTAGAACCGGTATCCACACCGGGCGGAATTTTAACAGACAGTTTTTCGCTTTTTTGTTTTCCCCTGGTATCACGGCTGTTTATAGTGAGGTCTTTTGTACCGCCTTTAATCGCGGTATTAAAATCCACGGTAATTTCATGCTGCGTATTTTTAGGCTTCTGTTCAGAAAAACCTGCACCTCTGCCGAAGTTTCCGAATAGGTCGTTTAACTTATCTGACCTGCCCCTTGTTTGTTGCCTGAAAGGTCCCCCCTGGCCACCTGCATAACTGAATATGTCTTTAAATATTTCATCAAAACTCGGAATATCGCCGGAGTATGTATAGCTGCTTGAAAAACCCGGGCCTCCTCGTGGCTGAGAATTAAATCCTGTGCTTCCAAATGCATCGTATTGCTGTCTCTTCTGATCGTCGTAAAGTACTTCGTATGCTTCCTGGATTTCCTTAAACTTTTCCTCTGCGTTTTTGTTGTCGGGATTCAGGTCGGGGTGGTATTTTCTTGCAAGGTCCCTATACGCCTTTTTGATTTCGTCTTTCGAAGACGACTTGGAAATACCTAAAGTTTTATAATAATCTTTAACTTTGCTCATCCTATTTTAAAAATTATACTACAATTCTAAGATAATCATTGATTTGGCCGGGTCAATAAAAATAGGGCAAAAGGTATGTTATTCAAGAAAGTCCAGTACTTTATCAGCAATGCCCACAAATGCTTTGGCTGCTTTACTGTCGGGTTTTGATTCAATAATAGGTTTGCCGGTATCGCCGCCAATCCTTATATCAGGATCAAGTGGTATTTCCCCAAGGTAAGGGACATTAAACTTTTCTGCCATTTTCTTACCGCCGCCCCTGCCGAATATGTCTATAGGAGTATCAATATCAGGAAGTTCAAGGTAACTCATATTCTCAACAATCCCAATTACGGGAATATTGAGTTTTTGAAACATAAGAATTCCCCTTTTTACGTCGATAAGAGCTACATCCTGAGGTGTAGTTACAATTACTCCCCCACTAAGCGGTACAGTCTGAGCAAGTGAAAGCTGAGCATCACCTGTGCCTGGAGGCAAATCAATAACAAGATAATCAGTGCCTTCCCATTCAACATCTTCAATAAATTGCTTGATCGCTCCATGGACCATAGGGCCGCGCCATATTACCGCCTCTTCTTCATCTACAAGGAAACCAATGGACATTAATTTAAGTCCTAACTTATCAATCGGGAGTATTTTTTGATTGCCTGTGGTAACAGGCCTCTCATTAACTGCACCCATCATGATTGGTGCACTTGGGCCCCAAATGTCTGCATCCATAAGTCCAACATTCTCCCTCTTCTTTGATATAGCAAGAGCAAGGTTTATGGCAACAGTGGATTTTCCAACCCCTCCTTTACCACTTGCAACGGCAATATAATATTTTATTTCAGGAAGTTTTTTACTGGTAGAAGCAGTGTCCTGGGACTTTTGAGACTGTTCACGAATCCCAATCTCTACCTGAACATCAGAAACACCGGGTACTTCTTTCAGGGCATTATTTACCCCTTCTGATATTTCGGCTTCAATTTTTTTATTTTCTTTTGGAAGGAGAAGTGAAACTAAAATAGTTGAATCATTTATTATTATTTCTTTTACAATGCCAAATGATACGATATCACGACTGAAACCCGGGTAATTAATTTTTTTTAATATGTTTAACAGTTCTTCCTGCTTCGGGGGCATATATTTTATCCAACTCCAAGTTTTTCTTTTGCTTCGTCACTCATCATATCAGGGTTCCATGGCGGGTCCCATATTACCTCTATTAGCACGTTATCAGCACCAATTTCTTTTAAAGCCATTTCGGCCTGACCGGCGATCATTGATCCCATACCGCAACCAGGGGTAGTTAATGTCATTTTAAGATTTACATTGTTCCCGGAAATTTTTGTGTCATATATTAATCCCAGGTCTACAATACTCACCGGTAGTTCCGGATCATATACGTTGCTTAATGCTGCTTTTACCTTCTCTTCGGTAAGTTCAACGGCTTCTGATTTTTCCTTTTTATCGAACTTTTTAAAGGTAACTCCCTTATTCTCAGGAGTTGGGGTTGAAGCATTAATTTTAATTATTTTTTTCATGCCGATATTCCTCCCGCAATTAAAATTTGTTCATATAATAAAATATAATGACTGTGGTAATTAATACATAACTGCGGTTATAATTATTTTGAAGTCGAAAGAGTTTAACTCAACCTTAATCGCAGTCAAATATATTAGATTATGAAACAGCAGTTAAGGATTCTTGAAACTTAAAATTAACTTATATAACCTATAGGGTTCAAATGATTAGGCAATCAAGACAGATAAAAGTCGGCAATGTAAAAGTCGGCGGCGGTGCGCCAGTTTCTGTACAGTCGATGACTATTACGGATACCAGGGACGTTGAAGCCACTGTAAATGAAATAAAAAGACTTGAAGAAGCCGGTTGTGATATTGTAAGGGTTGCCGTGCCTGACATGGAAGCAGCAAAAGCCCTTGGAAGTATCAGGAAATCGATCAGGATTCCACTCGTTTCAGATATTCATTTTGATTATAAACTTGCCCTTGAAGCTGTTAAACAAGGTGTAGACGGCATGAGGCTAAATCCCGGAAACATCGGAGCAAAATACAGGATACAGGCTGTTGTTGATGCAGTTAAGGAAAGGAACATCCCTATCAGGATTGGTGTAAATTCCGGTTCACTTGAAAAAGACATACTGAAGAAACATGGAAGCCCTACGGCGGAAGCACTTGTTGAGAGTGCACTCAGGCACGTTAGGATACTTGAAGACTTTGATTTCTTTGATATAAAAATTTCAGTAAAATCCACAGATGTCCGGAAAATGATAAGGGCATACAAGCTTCTTTCAGAACAGACCGAATACCCTTTACACCTGGGTGTTACAGAAGCCGGTACTCCAAAGATGGGAACAATCAAATCTTCTATTGGTATTGGAAGCCTTCTTGCTGAAGGTATAGGAGATACTATAAGAGTTTCCCTCACTGGTGACCCGGTAGATGAAGTTATAACAGGCATTAATATTCTTAAGTCCATAGGAATTCGTAACAAGGGTATTGAGCTGATTTCCTGCCCGGGTTGTGGCCGGCTTGAAATAGACCTCATGAAACTTGTCAATGATGTTGAGCAGCGGGTTAGTGGAATGGAACTGCCGAGGCCTGTTAAAGTGGCAATACTGGGTTGTGTTGTAAATGGCCCTGGTGAAGCTGCGGAAGCTGATATTGGTATAGCCGGCGGAAGAGGGAAGGGCATGCTCTATAAAGACGGGAAGCTTGTTCGTTCATTTAAGGAAAAAGATATTGTTGATGAGCTTGTTAAAGAAATAGAAACCTTTGCTTATTAGTACTAATTATTAAAATATACCATCCCAAAAAATTCCTGTTTAACAATTCTTAGAAAGGTTAAATCCTATCCGTCACCGAACCTGTCTTTGTAGTCCCTGATTGCCGCATTAATAACTTTTAATGCATGACTCTTATTATAGGCTTTACCGATTTGAACTTTAATCGGGGAATTTGGTACGATTTTATAGGTTGAAAAAAAGTGAGTAAGTCGTTCAACCATTACTTTTGGCAGGTGAGTGATATGGTCAACTTCCGACCATATATTGTCCTTATCAAGTACTGCAATAATTTTATCATCGGCCTCGCCATTATCTATCATCGGGATACCACCTATCACTCTGGCATTAAGAATTACTTCTGATTTTGCAATTGCCC
>JAUXJP010000189.1 GCA_030624695.1 Candidatus Dadabacteria bacterium
GGATCAATAATTTTTCCATCTGATGTTGTATAAATTAATTTTATACGTCGTCCGGAATCTTCGGGACCGATTCCGGGATGTTTTGCATCTTGTGCAATTTTTGTATTTATTCGTGCAGAGGAAGTACCTGCAATAACAAGAAAAGTCCCTTTAATGTCCCCCTTTTTATAATGTCTTTTTAAATGTGTCAGTAAGCCTTTTCCCCTTAATTTTTCAAGTGTAGTTGTAATTTTGGGACTTATTACTTTAACGAGGGCGCCGGCTTTTAGGAGGGTGATCACTTTTCTTTCCGCTGTTTTCCCGCCTCCCACAACAACAGTTTTTTTACCATTTAGATTAAGAAAGACAGGATAGTATCTCATCTACTCTTATAAGTGGGAAGTAGGAAGTAGGAATTGGGAATTAATAATTTCTTACTTCTCATTTCTTATTTCTCACTTCTCAAAGAAGCGATAATCTCTCTTGCTTCCTTAGACAGTTCAATGGTGGGAAATTTTTCAATTAGGGTTGTTAATGCTTTTTGTGCCTTGTCTTTTTCCCCAAGATTCTTATAAGAAAGACCGAGGTAGAATAAGGCATCTGGCTCTTTTTTTGAATCAGAAAAGTTTTCAAGCAAATCATTAAATCGTCTGGCAGCTGCGCCGTAGGAGCCTTTTTTAAAATAGAATTCCCCCACATAAAATTCGTATTCGGCAAGAATGCTTTTGCACTTTTTTATTCTACTTTCTACGATATTCAGATAGGGATTTCGAGGGTAGAGTCTTAAGAGTTTTTTAAATTCTTTCAATGCCTGCTGCACCACTGAATAGCTTACGTCTGGAGTCCCTATTCTTTTAAAATAACTCATGGCTAGTTTATACTGTGCGTACGGCGCATATTTATGGTATAGATACATTTCAAGAAACTGTTCATATTCAATAGCAGCCTCTTCGTAAGACTTATCCTTATAGTAAGTATCGCCGATACGTATCTCTGCTAATGGTGCATATTCCCCTGATGTATCCTGCACTTTAATGCGCTCAAGTAGATTTCGGGCATCTTCATAATACCCTTCTTTTATCTTGTCGTTGGCTTGTTTAAAAACCGCTTCAGCTTCAAAAAGCGGCGCTTGTTTGATAGTTGCTTTTCCTGAAGAGCAGGCAGAAACAAGGAGTAGAACGATAAGTGGTATAAATATTTTTTTCATATTCATTAATTTTTGTCTTGGTTAATTTGACATGGAATTTGTAATTTTATCTCAAAAAGGACACCTAAATCAATCACTTAATGCAGACAGCTTCATGTATTGAAGCATATATTAGACAGGTGCGTCTACTTCAGGCCAGTGATATATGCCCTACAAAATTCATGCAATTATCTGGTATAGTATTATATCTAGGAAAATTGGCAAAGCAACATCGCCTTTTATTGCTAATAAGACGGCTAAATTTGACAAATATCAAACAATTAAGTATAAGTTATAGACGCGGTAAATTTTATCTCAGATTTTATTTTAAAACAGACTTCCCGCATAAATGTAGTGATTGATTTCGGGCGGATAGCTCAGTTGGGAGAGCACAGCCCTTACAAGGCTGGGGTCACAGGTTCGAGCCCTGTTCCGCCTACCATTAACTACCGTTATTAGTTACTAGGTATTAGATGTTGGTTTTAAAAGCTGCTTAAACTGGCATTCAAGATTAATTTAGTTTTTACTGATAACTAATAACTATTCACTGCCGTTTATGGGGTGGTAGTTCAGTTGGTTAGAACGCTGGCCTGTCAAGCCAGAGGTCGCGGGTTCAAGTCCCGTCCACCCCGCCATTGCTTTTAATTGCAATGTTGATTTAGATGGAAAATTTGCCCAGCAATTTGAAAATCTTAGCTTGACCCTGATGGACGAAAAAAATATAGATTAAATAAATATTATGAATTACAATGTCTATGATGGCAAAGAGGGGAGCTAAGCGTAGAATAAAACGATTACCTATTACTTTTACCGAGGGGACGGTGGAGTACACCGGCATGTCTTCTGATTTTTCTTCAACAGGCCTTTTCATCAGAACAAGAAAAGCCTTTAACCCTGGAACTCCTGTAAAAATAGTTTTTGAGGTAGACGAGAACCATAAGATAGAACTTGCAGGTGTAGTAGCCAGGGCGATTAAGACCGGAGTCATGGCTTTCAAAAACGGTATGGGAATAAAACTGTCTTATATACCAAAAGCTTACGAGGATTTTTTAAAAGAAATAATTAGTTAATGCTGTTGATATGATTAATGCCATTAATTTTACCCCATGGGGAAACCGAGTTTTCTTTCTCACGGGTTTTATTTTGATGTTTGGGAAAAAAGTCCTGTACTTAAGTACCTGTCTCCACGGTCAGGTAAAATGACAACTACCTTTTTGCCTTTTCCTAATTTAGTTGCTACTTTCAAAGCTGCCCACGCAGCAGCACCGGAAGAAATACCGGCAAGGATGCCTTCCTCTATTGCCAGTCTCCGTGTCATTTCTGCTGCATCCTCATCACTTACAGTGATTATCTCGTTGTAGATACTGGTGTTTAAAACACCAGGGTAGAAGCCTGCGCCTATGCCGGCGATTTTGTGCGGGCCGGGATTCCCTCCAGACAGTACAGGTGAACTGGCAGGCTCAACTGCAGCAACCCATGTATCAGGTTTTTTAGATTTCAACACTTCTCCTATGCCTGTTATAGTACCGCCTGTGCCAACTCCTGAAACAAAACCGTCTATTTCAAAACCAAGGGTATCGAGTATTTCAACTGCAGTTGTGTTTCTGTGAACTTCTGGATTAGCAGGATTTTCAAACTGCATTGGCATGAAATATTCGGGATTTTTTTTCAATATTATTTCAGCCTCCTCAACTGCGCCCATCATCCCCTTTGAACCTGCTGTCAGGACTAATTCTGCTCCAAATGCCTGAAAAATCTGTCTTCTTTCCAAAGACATGGTCTCGGGCATTGTAAGTACAAGCCTGTACCCTTTAACAGCAGCAACGAGGCTGAGCCCAATACCGGTATTACCACTTGTAGGCTCTATAATTGTTCCCTTGGGCTTTAATTTTCCATTTTTTTCAGCAGCCTCTATCATGGAAAGTGAGATTCTGTCTTTAACAGAGCCGCCTGGATTGAATCCCTCAAGCTTTGCCCATATCTCTGCTGCTTCAGGGTCTGATATGCGATTCAGTTTTAAAATCGGGGTATTACCGATAAGGCTTAAGATATTTTTGTGTGGTTTCATAAGGCCAATTTTATTGTCTTTGATTACACCGATGTCAAATTA
>JAUXJP010000053.1 GCA_030624695.1 Candidatus Dadabacteria bacterium
CACTACCAATGATGTCAAAAGGCAAACTTGTAGCCGACGTTATTGCCGCAATCGGAAGCATAGACATCGTACTTGGGGAAGTTGATCGGTAGAACTGTAGCAATTAGTTACTAATGCTTCAGTAGATATTTTAAATTTCTATTTAGGTTGTGCATCCCAATATATTCGGTCCGTAGAGCTATGGCAGAAAAAAACTAATGCTAAGGAACTTTATTCAAATCTTTATTTAGGAATTAAATCCCACATTTCGAAGTTCAAAAAAACTACTAAAAAAGATATATTAGTATTAGTATTATTTTCTATTTAGGTAATCTATCCCAACCCTCTCGGCCCAAAACATTAACTTAAAAAGCAACAAAAGCTTCTTCTCAATCCTTTCCCGATTTGTAATCCGGTATAAAGATATAAAGGATAGTAATTAAACTTTCTTTAAAAATAAGTTTAAATTTTCTTTCAGGATCTTTTATCTCAACTGCAGAAGAATAGACATTACCCATATCATAATCAGCTGCAATTTTTTTAATTCTGTATAAATGGTATCCATGGCTGACAAAAAGGATGTTCTTGAAATTATACCTTTTTTTTATTTCCGATACTTTTTTAAGACTCTCTTTAGTGGTTTTGCCATCTTCCTCGATAATTATTTTAGAGTTTGCTATCCCTCTTTTATTTAAATAGTTCTTTCCAACTCTGGATTCAGATATTGTGTCTCCCTTTGCAATTCCACCGGTAAGTACTATGTAATTAGCCACATTAGCCTTGTATAGCTCTAATGCATGGTCAAGTCTTGCCTTGAGTGCAGGGGAGGGCCTTCCATTCCACTGACTCGCTCCCAGTACTACAATAGCATCGACAGATTTTCTATCCTGAGATTTAGAGTTTATATAGATATTCGAAATCAAAAATACCCATAAAAATATTATTGATAGGATTACTACCGATAAGAGCTTGAGAAAAGTTCTCATATATTGAGTTTATATTATTGTTACATGTAAATAAAAGCAATGAATTAAATATTTGTCATTTAGGGGAAGGGAGCCTTACTATTTCAGCCCCTTTTGGGGGTTTAAAATTAAATATTTTGTCTGAGATCTTCTTGTTTGTTTGAGTTTTTATCAAAGAGATTTTCGTCTGGTTTCCAAACGGGTCAAAAAGATAGATTGTACTTACTAACGAATCCGATTTATTTACGTTAATAATAATTTTATTTTTTATTTCATCTTCATCAATATCTATAGGGATTAATTCCAGAAGGTATCCTGTTTTGTTTTGAAGTGCGGGGTCATTTATCAATTTAACCTTGAATAGTTCTTTTATTTTACCCAGGCCGGAAAGCAGTGTTGTGGAAGAAGTATCACCGTCGTTTAAATCTTTTAAATTAGATTCAAGTACCTGGTTTTCCCCTTCGATATAGTACCAGAGAATTTTACCGTCTGATACAATAGTATCCTTTGTAGGACTGTAATAGTTCCATCTCATTTTGCCAGGTTTTTTAAACCAGACCTCTCCAAAAGCCTTCTGTGTTTTATTCAGGGCTCTTACTTCTGCTTCCTGCACAAAATCAGCATGAAAATCATTTATTCCTTCATATTTCTTCTGGAGTTTGTCTACGATAAAATCAACCTGAGTTGATTGTTCCGAGTGAGCAAATTGACCTAATATTAATAATAATGATAACGTAAGTAAAATATGGTTCTTCAACTGTTGTTCTCCTTTACCTGGTTAATATCGATATATACTTCCCTTGGCCTTCCGGCTGATTCCTGGGGGCCGATAGCGCCTTCACGTTCCATTGTTTCAACAATGTTTGCAGCCCTGTTATAACCTATTTTTAATCTTCTCTGCAGCATTGAAATAGATGCGTGTTTGGTTTCTGCTATAATCTTTAATGCAGTATAATACAGTTCGTCTTTATCTTCACCCATTTCCTCTGACTCATCACTTTCTTCGATGTGTGTGATATGTTCGTTGTAGTCAGGCCTTCCCTGTGATTTTAAATACTCTGTAATCTGTTCTCTTTCCCCATCAGAAATTAAAGCACCCTGAAGTCTGATTAATGACGAAGCGCCTGGTTTCAGGAACAGCATATCTCCCTTACCGAGGAGACTTTCAGCACCACCGGTATCCAGAATAATTCTTGAATCTATTTTTGACGAAACATGAAAAGAGATTCTTGTAGGAAAATTAGCTTTAAGTAAACCGGCAACTATATCTACTGATGGTCTCTGCGTAGCCACAATCAGGTGAATGCCTGCTGCACGTGCCTTCTGTGACAGCCTTGTTACAGACTCCTTAATCTCGCTGGGTGCAACCATCATTAAATCTGCAAGTTCATCTATCACAATAACAATATAAGGCAGCCATCTTTCCCACTTAGTATCCGAATCTTCCATCTCGATGTTTTTGTTGTGAGTTTCAATGTCTCTAACCCCTTCATCTGAGAGAAGCTTGTACCTTGTTTCCATTTCTGCAACTGCCCATTTCAATGCTGCAGCTGCTTTAACAGGTTCGGTAACAACAGGATGAAGTAGATGAGGAATGTCTTCATAAATTGAAAGTTCAAGCATCTTTGGATCAATCATGATAAATTTGAGTTCATTGGGTGTTGATTTGTAAATAAGGCTTGTAAGTATTGCATTTAATAAAACACTTTTGCCTGAGCCGGTTGTTCCTGCTATCATTAGATGTGGTGCACGTCTAAGGTCTGTAAATAAGGGCCTGCCGGCAATATCCTTGCCGAGAGCAAGTGAGAGGACAGACTGTTTATCCATAAAATCAGGGTGTTCAATAAGTTCTCTAAGTACAACTGTTTCCCTCTGCTCATTTGGCACTTCAATACCAATAACATCCTTTCCCGGAATTGGTGCTATTATTCTGATGCTCAGTGCACTTAGCCCCATAGCAAGGTCATTTTCAAGTGATGCAATCTTATTTATTTTTATACCGGGAGCAGGTTTGTACTCAAACATTGTAATAACAGGTCCGGGACGTATCTCGGTAATTTTCCCGGATACACCAAAGTCGTTTAGTTTACCTTCTATCAAACGAGCTTTTCTATATACAGTTTCCTTGTCTATTGTTATCCCATAATCTATTTTAGGGTCGAGCAGATCAACAGGAGGGAGCTTGAAATCTTTCTTGAGTGGAAGGTTTATAACCTTTTTTTCAAGAGATGTAGGGGTGTGGATATTTTCAAACACTATTTCAGGCGCCAGCGGATCCTCTTCAGTTTCCATCAGTGGTACTGTTAGTTTTTCTTCAAATAATACAGGCTCTTTTGACATAGTGCTTTCGGTGTTTGTATCTTTGCGATTATTTCTGTATTTGTAGTGGTCGACTAATTGCATTGCTGAGGCTTTAATAGATCTATATGAAGACCTGATAATACTGTTTGTAACTTCAACACCGTAAATTAATGAATATTTTAAAAATCTGAATACCTGATTAAGTTTAACTTCAGTTATTAGTATTAAACTTAAAAGAAGTACAATTGTTACTATAATATAAGACCCTACAGACCCGGCAAAAAAATCCCTTGCAGAAGAAGATAATACTACACCGACCCAGCCCGCAGAAGGGTCGTAACCCATTAGTCCATTTGTGAAGGAAAGTCCAAATAATGTTGTAATTGAAAAAAGGAATATAAAACTCGATATTGCCTTACGGTATAGCTTTAAGCCGAGTTTATTAGTAAAAACTATATAAGAAGTATAAAACATTACAACAGGAATAAAAAAAGATGTTACTCCAAAAGAATTTCCCAGTAATCCTGATATGAAAACACCAATTTCACCCATTGTGTTTTTAACATCGAAACCTGATTTTGAGCTGTATGATATCAGGCTGAGAAAGGAAAACAGGCCGACTGTAAAGAGAATGGCTGCAAGTATCTCATTGGTGAGGGTGTCATTACTTTCCTTATAAACAATATTTTTTCTTCTAGCCATTTTTAATGAACTAATTATACAATATAAAATAGTTAAACTAAAGGTTTAATTATTTTTATTAATATACTATAAGAATTACAAAGTTTCATGAATGTAATGGGTAAAACTATCAAAAAGTATTGGCAGCTTTTATTGCAAGTTCTATTGAATAAAGAGGGAACAGCCCGAAGAGTAGTGTCCCGATCGATAATATCACTATGGACATTACTGATATAGGCTTATATGGTTCAAAGGTATGCTGTTCTTTATGCATAAAAGCATATACAAGGACTCTCAGATAGTAATAAGCGGAAATAACACTATTTATAATTCCTATTACTGCAAGCAGGTAGAGCTGGGCTTCAACTGCAGAAAGAAAAATTCTATATTTAGCAAAAAACCCTATGGTTGGGGGAATCCCTGCAAGAGAAAACATAAATATAGCAAGGCATATCGCTGTATATGGCTTTCTCTGCCATAGGCCGGATATCTGTTCGTAGTCGTTAAAAGACCTGTTTTCCCTGCTCAGATAGCAAAGTATGGCAAATGCTCCCATATTCATGAGAGTGTATGCATAAAGATAATAAAGTACCCCCGATAGTGCATTGGGTTCGCCGTTAAGTTGTGCAATTATGCCGATTAATGCATATCCTGCATGGGCTATACTGGAGTATGCCAGCATTCTTTTTATACTTCTTTGTGTTATTGCAGAAATATTACCAACTGTCATTGTCAATATTGATACAATAAGAATAGCAGTGCTAACGCCGTGATGGGTGATATTAACACCCTCAAAGAGTACTCTCAGTAATATTGCAAACCCGGCAGCTTTTACGGCAACGGACATGAATGCTGTAACTGGAGTTGGGGCCCCTTCGTAGATGTCCGGTACCCATTGGTGCAGAGGTGCCGCCCCTATTTTAAAGAGAAAGCCGGTCAAAACCATTATTGAACCAGTTACGTAAAGGATACTTTTGTAGTCAAATGAAGAAATGATATCTTTAAAATATATAGAGCCGGTGGCCCCGTATAGAAGTGCTATCCCGAATAACAGGATTGCAGAGGAAAATCCACCAAGTACAAGGTACTTTATGCCAGATTCAGTGGACTGAACGGATTTCTTGTTGAAACCGCTCAGGATATATACGGCTATGGACATTATTTCAAATCCTATAAAAAGCGACATAAATTCTATTGCCGAAGCTATAAACATCATGCCCGAAGTCGAGAGCAGTATTAGTGCAAAATATTCGCTAATATTCTCGTTTTGCTCCATATAATCCCTGGACAGGAGTAACGTGAAGAATGCTCCTATTAAGAAGATAGCGTTGAAATAGGCAGAAAAAACATCCAGTGACAATGCGCCCGAAAAAGCTGTAGTCGGTTCTGTAAAGCGGCTTAAATTTAATACAAATACAAGGCATACGCATAGAATGGAGATAAAAAAACTGTAGGAGCTGATATTCTCATTTTTTATTGTTCCAATAAGAATAATTACCAAAGAAGTAACTACTAAAACAAGCTCTGGAATTATAGATAAAGTACTTGATAATAAGCTGCTCAGTTCCATTTGTTCACCATAAATTGTTGATGCTGAAGAATAAAATCCTCTAGTATGTTTAAGTGCTATTTAAAGTCAAGCATGTAAATAATAAAAATTAAGCTGTAACGTTAAACTCCCCTTGTTCAAACTGATTATCATCTTCATTTATAAACCAAAGCCTTGCATCATTAAATTTGGCCTGATTTATGGAAAAAATAATATAACCCCAGAATGGGGAGGCAATCTGCCTGTCAGTCTCTGATGGTTTGGAAGGATGATCGGGATGTGAATGGTAAATTCCTAAAATCTCGAGCCCCTCGGACCTTGCCCATTCATCTGCTTCCATATAAGATTTGGGATCAAGTTCAAACCTGTCACGAAGCCTTTCTTTATCAAGTTTGTTAGAATTTTTAAATTCTGTTTCAACTGTATCCTCTGAAATAAGGTTCTTACATTGCCTGTATGTTGTAATGTTCTCTCCGTTGCCAATCATAACCCCACATACTTCATAGGGGTATCCGGATTCGCAGTGTTTGATCATACCTTCATAAGCATCTTTTTTTATTGTTACCACCATATTCCCTCGCTCAAGTACCTGAAACCGCTGTCGGGAAGTACCGTGACAATTACTCCGGAATCAAGTTTTTTTGCAACCTCGTAAACAGCCTGAATCGCTGCCCCGCCTGAATGCCCAACAAATAAACCCTTTTTATCCATCACGTATTTCATCATGTCGTAAGATTCTTCAGTCCCAATGCCTATTATTTCATCTGGGAAAGACTCATTAAAAATCCCGGGCTGTATTGATGATGGCATATGCTTGAGGCCTTCAAGTCCGTGTAGAGATTCGGCCGGCTGCATTGCCAAAACCTTTATATCTTTGTTGTATTCTTTTAGCCTTGCCCCTGTCCCCATAACCGTCCCGCTTGTGCCCATGCCGGCTATAAAATGAGTAATCCTTTTATTGGTTTGTTCCCAGATCTCGGGAGCGGTTGTAAGATAATGTGCAAGGGGATTTGATGGGTTATTGTACTGGTCAGGCATAAAGTATTTTTCAGGATTCTCTTTTTTGATTTTATGTGCAAGTAATATTGCGCCGTCTGACCCTTCAAGAGGGTCGGAATTAATTACTTTTGCACCGTAAGCTTCAAGGACTTTTTTTCTTTCAAAATTTATGTTCTGTGGTGTAACAAGTTCGACTTTATAACCAAGGGTCATTCCGATCATTGCGTATGAAATTGCGGTATTCCCGGATGAAGAATCCATAATAACCTTATCTTTTGTGAGTTCGCCGGAGGCTATGCCGTCCATAATCATCCTGTATGCCGGCCTGTCCTTTAC